>JBARBA010000702.1:0-3080 GCA_049792555.1 Anaerolineales bacterium | reverse complement strand
GTAAGTCGAAATTAATTTCGACTTACGGTCTGGGGCAGGCGCAGATTCCCAAAAAACCAAACCCATTGCATCAGGAGCATACATCATGTGGCAAATCAACTCACAAGAATACTTCGAAACCCCCGGCCTCTCGGCGCTGGTCTTTCATAACACGTACCTGGAAGGCAAACAGGGCGGGTTCGAACTGATCCAGCACGGCGAACGGGTGCTCACCAACGGCTGCGTGTCCCTGGAGCCAACCCCCGATTATCAGTGGGCGACCTCCGGCGCGGAAAGCGGCGCACGCCAGGTCGACGCGGCTGCCGGGGAGGCGCGCGTGCCCTTGCGCTACGCCGCCGAGGGCCTGGAATGTGTGCTGCGCGTGCGCGCCGAAGGCGCGGCGCTGCGGCTGACGGTGGATTTGGCGCAGCCGCTCCCGCCGCAATGGGTTGGCAAACTGGGCTTCAACCTGGAGATTTTCCCCGAAGCCTATTTCGGCAAGACCTTCCACCTGGGCGAAACCTTTGGCGTCTTCCCGCGCCAGGCAAACGGCCCGATGCTGCCGGCGGACGCAGGCGGCTGGCAGCCGGCCCCATTGGCGAGCGGCCCGCGGCTCGTCATCGCCCCCGAAGACCCGCTGCGAAAAATCGAGTTCGAAGCCGTCAACGGAACGTTGGCGCTCTACGACGGACGCAACCGGGCGCAAAACGGCTGGTTCGTGCTGCGCGGTCTGTTGGCGGCGAACACAACAGTCGGCGCGCTGGAATGGCTGATCCTCCCGCATAGCATCCCCGGCTGGCGACGCGCGCCGGTCTTGTGCGTCTCGCAGGTGGGCTACCACCCCGCCCAGGCCAAGCAGGTTGTCCTGGAGCTTGATCCGCAGACCGAAACGCTGGAGACCGCCCGGCTGGAACGCATCGAGCCGGACGGGGAAGCGCGCGTGGTACTTTCTGCCGCGCCGCGCCGCTGGGGGCGCTTCTGGTGTTACGAGTATGCCATTTTCGATTTCAGCGCGGCGCGCGAACCGGGCCTGTACCGCGTGCGTTACGGCGAACAGCTTACCTCGCCCTTCCGCATCAGCGCGGATGTGTACCAACGCGACGTGTGGCAGCCGACGCTGGAAACCTTCCTGCCGGTGCAGATGTGCCACATGCAGGTGCGTGACCGCTACCAGGTCTGGCACGGCGTCTGTCATTTGGACGACGCCTTGCAGGCCCCGCTCAACTACAAACACTTCGACAATTACTGGCAAGGCCCTCAAGCCGGCACACCCTATGCACCCCTGGCGCACATCCCCGGCCTGGACCGCGGCGGCTGGCATGACGCCGGAGATTACGATCTGGCGACCGGGGCGCAGGCCAACACCACCCACATCCTGGCGCTCATCCGCGAAACGTTTGGCGTGGATAGCGACCAGACGACCGTGCAGCGAGACCGGCGGCAGGTGATCCTGCACCAGCCCGACGGCGTCCCGGATATTCTTGAGCAGATCATTCACGGCGTGGATTTCCTGCTGGGCAGCTACCGCGCCGCCGGTCACAGCATCATCGGCATTATCGAGAGCACGGTCGAGCAGTACGTCCACCTGGGCGACGCGGCCACGATGACCGACAACCGTGTCTACGACCCGGCGCTGGGGCCGGACGAAATCGACGGCGAACGCGCCGGGAAGCGCGACGATCGTTGGGTCTTCACGGGCCGAAACAGTGTGCTGGAATATCAAACCGCCGGGGCGCTGGCCGCCGCCAGCCGGGTGCTGCGCGATCACGATGCGGCGCTGGCCGAGGAATGCCTGCAAACGGCCGCGCGCGTCTGGGAATACGAGCAGTCGCATGCGCCGGTCGAGATGAACAATGTTTATATTTATGGCAAAGCCGTCGAGCAGGAAATCGGCGCGACGACCGATCTGTTCCTGGCGACCGGCGATGCGCGCTACCGCAAGCATCTGCTGGAACTATGGCCCATGATCGAGTCTAATCTGCGCAATACGGGCTGGACCGTCGTTCGCGCTTTGCCGATGATGAACGACGCTGCTTTCACGGCAAATTTCCGGGCGGCGCTCGAAAAATATCGGGGCAAAATGGATGCTGAGTTGGCGGTTAGTCCGTTCGGCGTGCCAATCCACCCCCAAATCTGGGGCATGACCTGGGATACTCAGTGGTTTGGCGTGATCCAATACCATCTATGCAACGCCTTCCCCGATTTATTCGACCGCGAGAATATGCTGCGCGCGCTTAACTACACCCTGGGCTGTCACCCCGCTTCGGATGTGTCGCTCGTCTCGGGCGTGGGCGCGCGCTCCATGTTGAGCGCTTATGGCACCAACCGGGCCGATTGGTCTTACATTCCCGGCGGCGGCGCTTCGGGGCCAAGCCTGGTCCGGCCCGATTTCCCTGAGTTTAAGCAGCCTTTCCCCTTTTTGTGGCAGCAAAGCGAATACGCCATCATTGGCGCGGCCATTTACATGTTCTGCGTCCTGGCGGCTGACCGGTTGTTGAACGGCGAGGGGTGACGCCGCCGGTTTAAAGTCGGCGCAACATCGACATTTTGGCTTCCCACCCCAAATCAAAAACCTACCCCAAAGGTTTATAAGCAATACCGCATAACTTGCTATTTTGTATTTGACTTGCGGACTTCGATAAAGTTTTGAGTCTTCAGCAATTGGGCGCTTCCAGCCCGTAAGTCGGGACGCAACGCAGTCCCGACTTACGGGCCGGTTACCGGAGTTTTTGTCCGGTAAGAAAAGCAAGTTATGCGCTACTGCGTTTATAATTTCGCTGCCGGTTTTTGCTTCGGCGCGGCGAGGCGGCGTGCATCGGAATTGCCAGACGAATAAAATTAAAAAAATTATGGAGAACGCTATTATGGATTATGTAAGTACAAGAAGCAACTATACGCTGGCTGCATCATCTCACGTAATGAAAATCGGCATTGCGCCTGATGGAGGTTTGTTTGTTCCAGAAAAAGTAGCGCCGGTATCCCTTGAGCAAATAAAAAGTTTTGCAGGCATGGGCTTTCAACAGAGAGCCGTGCAAATACTTAAGAGTTACCTGGATGATTACAGTCTTTCCGAATTGGATGAGTGCGTAAAATATGCCTAT
>JBARBA010000701.1:0-2366 GCA_049792555.1 Anaerolineales bacterium | reverse complement strand
ACCTGTGGTCGCGCACCGATCTCGGCACGTTCACCAGCTACACTGCCAGCAACATTCCATCACACGGATCGGTGATGCTCAAGATCGTCAGCACCGGCAGCGGCCCAACTTCCACGCCGGTTCCCGGCGCCACGCCCACACGCACACCGACGGCGGTTCCCGGCGTCACTTCTTACGAAGCCGAAGCCGGCGCTCGCAGCGGAGCAGCAGTCATTACCGCTTGTAGCACCTGCTCGGGCGGCAATAAAGTTGGCTACATCGGCAACGGCACGGCCAACTATGTCACGCTCACCGTCAATGCCAGCACGGCGGGCAGCAAAACCATGACGATCTACTTCCTGGTCAGCGGGACGCGCCCAATGTTCGTCAGTGTCAACGGCGGCACCGGCACACAACTCAACCTGTCTGGCAGCAGTTGGACCGCGCCGGTCAGCACGACCATGACCGTCACGTTGAACGCCGGGAACAACACCATCAAGTTCTACAATGACACGGCTTACGCTCCAGATTTGGACCGGATTACGATCCAGTAAGCTTTGATCGGGTAAAATAAACATCTCCCCCTTCCCCATTTTGGAGGAGGGGGAGATGTTTGTAATAACTCGCTGTTGAATATTGAAGCAAAATGGCTCTCCCGTTTCTGGCAGATTTCGCCGATTTTTTTAAAGAGAATCTGCGAAATCTGTGGATGGATTTTCGCCCTTTCCCATTAAAACCGGGAGAGCCAACAAAATTCACACAGGCGGATTTCAGAATCTGCCAAAAGGAAACCTTGATGAAATACTTTCCGCTTTTTTCTTTGGTCATTTTGCTGGCAATCCTGACATCCGCCTGCCAACCCGACAGTACGGCGCTTGGACGAGTTCAGTCGGTGGTGAGTTCTTACCAGGCCGGCAACGGGGATGCCTTCGAAAGGCAACTGACGAACGTCTTGCGACAGTCAAGCGCCCAGTGCCCCGGTAAGTTGCAGTACGGCTGCCTGCAACTTGCCTACAAAAACTTCGGCGTTGAACAGCATGTCGCGGCCCAGTCGCCACAGTCGTTCAGCTTCCTCGACTACGAAAAACAAACAACTCCGAATGTCAGGATGGTGCTGGTGGAGGGTAGCTGGGGCGGCAGCCCGGCAGTGATCTCCTGCCAGGTCTTTTTTGTGCTTACGAATAACTCAACCTGGCTGGTGGATAACTTCGATGAGCCTCAAGCAATGACCTGCCAGCAAAGAAGCGCAGAGTTAACCCAGAATCTATTCGGGTCATCAGGCGGGCCGACCCCAACCGGTCACTAATACACAGCGCAAGGTACCACCTCAATATTTCGGGGAAATTGTTCTTACAGGTGGTTTCCCCCTGGCGGGACTACGCGATACGGCAGTGGAACAGCATCGCCGCCTACTTAACTGCCAATGATTGAGATGATACAGCGCAAGGTTCCAGAAAACCCTTAACCATAAATGGGAAAAACATGCCAAGCCACAACCCATCGGCGGATTGCCAAACCGGCATGGAGTGACGTTTCTTTCTTGAAAACGCCATAGAACCAACGCATTTGTCCTTTAGGCCGATTTTGAACACGGTATAATGACTTTCATGCCGGTTTATATGCCAACGCTGCGGAATAGTTTCGGTGGATGACAAAGATGAAGGTTCTTTAATTTATGTTATTAACGCCCGTGTCTATCAGTTATTTGCTTCAATTTATATTAGTGACGGCCATTGCGGTTTACCTGCTCAGGTTATGGGGACAGGAATTTAGCCATCCCCGCCATCTAACTTCCATGGCGATGTTTTATGTCTTTACAGCCGTCTTTATTCTGCAATTATTTTTCGAGAGTTCGCTGCCGCCTTCCGGGCGACTGCTGGTTGTTTACCTCGAAAACACCGTTGTCGCTTTAATGTTGAATGCTTTGCTGCGCTTCGCGTACTCGTTCCCTGAGGAGTCGCTTGCCCGAAAGCGCGAGGCGCGCCTGGTAAATGCGGCCAGCCTGCTGTACCTGACCTACGAGGCCGGTTTCGCAATGTACCGGTTCTGGACGTTGATCGCGGGGGAAAGCGTGGAATATCGTCCATCGCAAGCTGACTTTGTGCTGGTGGCCGGTTTTTTGTGGGTGCTGGTGGTCTTCCTGCGCCAGTCAGGCGTATTTTCGCGGGGTTCAGATTTTTGGCAGGAACAATCCCCCACGCCGCAAAGACGCGGCGCGCGCGCCGCTTTCGCCCTGGCGCTGGTTTGCCTGTTCCCGGTTGCAATAGCGCTTGCCAATGCCGCCTTTTCGTACCGGAATATTTCTGGAACCCTCTACCATGTAGTCATGTCGCTTGGGATTGGCGGGACGGCGCTGGCCCTGCCGCTGATCTACATGAACGTCTTCC
>JBARBA010000700.1:0-3503 GCA_049792555.1 Anaerolineales bacterium | reverse complement strand
TCTCAAAGTCTGCACGAACGTCTTGTATAATTGTCTGCGAGTTGAAAGCCATGGTTTTCTCTCCAAAGTGGTTTGCCAAAATTCACTTTATTGATACCAGACTTTCAACTCATTTGAAACACACCCATATCACTTCGCTCATCCACCAAAGCATCGCGACCACGTTGTTCAGGAGCAGCATATTGGAAATTCGCAAGACGAGTATTATCTTTGGTTTCAACAACAGTGTAAAGTTCTTCTTCTTGAAAACGAGCTATGCCAAAATCTGCCACAACAAGACGATTCTCAGATGACCTGTACAGAAAGTTTTCAGGCTTCAAGTCCCGATGGACTACTTTCATAAGATGTGCTGCGTCCACCCCATCAAGGAGTTGAGAGAAAAGAGGAAAAATACTCGATGGCGGTATTCCCTTCCCCATTAATTTTCTGAGGGAAAAATCATAAAGCGGCATAACATAAAATGGTATTACGTTACCATCTGCTAAATATGGGCCATCATCTATAACAGTGAGAATATTAGGGTGACGGTTTTGTCGGCAGAATGTTATTTCATTTTTAAATCGTTTTACTTTTTCAGATGTAATATTCCGTAGGTTAAGAAGCTTTACGGCAAACATACCACCAGTTTCATCCTGGCATCTATAAACAAAGCCTGCTCCACCCTCTCCAATCACTTCAATAGCTGTATAGGTTGCAAAAGTAGTTTGAAAAGTTTTCTTTAGTGACATCAGGTTTCCTCCTTGCTTTTTCTAGTGTGTGATCGAACTATCGCCAATAGTTTGAATATACAGTAAATCCACTTTTCAGGCAAGCAACAAAATCGCCAGGAAAATTTCCCGGCGATTCTAAATCCTTATAGGAAACGTGCCAAATCCTTATAGGATCTTTGGCAAATCCTTACAGGAAACGCCGGAAATCCTTATAGGATCTTCAGCAGATCCTTACAGGAAATGTGATGGATCCTTATAGGAAAGCAGAGAAGGATGTAATAGGCCCTGCAAAAGCGCTGGCAAGCCATCTCCCGTTTTTATTTCATTCCCAACCTTTGCCTGACAAAATTCCGCGTCACCCCCATTGCGGTATAAGCCGCCTGCGCATCTTCCTTTTCAGCAACCTCGCCGGGATAGCGCCCGCGCACCGCATAACGTTCCATCGTCACCAGGTCGGCGCGCAGCATTTCAAAACTGCCGTCGATTTCTTCGCACAAGAGCATCAATTCAACCAGGTTATGGATTTTGGGGATGTGCTTGCCGTTTTCTTGCAAAACGGCTTTGAGATATTTCTCGGCGCATTGCTGGCAGTGAAAACAGACTGCATCGTAATTTGGAGATTTGCGCGCCCGCCGTTCGCGCCCCGCCGTCGCGAAGTCGCCTTCTGCTTTTGCCACCCACTCAGCAGTTTGGGGATTCATACACCACCCTGCCCTCTGCCAGCACGTCGCGCAAAAACCAATCGCCCGTCTCCACCCGCTCGGCGAGTTTTTGGGGCGTATGCACGATCAAATCCAGCCCGAAACGGTATTCGACCTGCTGGCAAATCTGGATGGCTTGCTGCACTTCCTTGAGCGGCGTCTCCATCACCACCAACAAGTCCACGTCGCTTTCGGGGCGCGGCTCCCCGCGCGCATACGAGCCGAAAAGGATGATCTTTTGCGGCTTGAACCTTTCCACAATCTGCGCCACCACCTGGTCGATCGCGGCTTGTGGAATGCGTTCGCGCTGGTCAATCGTAGGGACTTGGATAACGACCATCTTAAATAAAATTATACAGCAAACGCCCCTGCCATTGCGCCCAATTTACAAAGCGGCGGGTTTCTCTTCCCGGCGCAACCCGCGCGAGCGCATATGGCCTTCTTCCAATTCCAATACGTGCGTGATGGCCTGCGGCAGTTCATCCAGGTGATGCGTGACGTACAGCAGGCTGACGGGGGTTTGCTGGCATAACAAGTTCAGCAGGTTGACGATCTGCGCGCGGTGCGGCGCGTCCAGGCCCTGGCACGGCTCATCCAAAATCAACAGCAACGGCTTTTTGACGAGCGCCCGCGCCAGCAAGACCAGGCGCTGTTCGCCGACGGAAACCGCCTGGAACGGCTGCCCGGCCAAGTCCGCGATGTTCAAGGCCTCCATCCAGGCCATGACCGTTTGCAATTGCAGCGCGGTTGTGTCCCGGTACAGGTCTATCGAATCGAAGAAACCCGAGCAGACCACCTTTTGGCACGCGCTTTGGCTCTGATAAAAGTTGTGCAATTCCGGCGCGACCCATCCGATGTGCCGCTTGATCTCCCAGATGCTTTCCCCGGAGCCGCGCGGATGCCCGAACAACGCCAGGTGGTTGGCGTAGGCTTGCGGGTTGTCCGCCAGGATCAAGCTCAAGAGCGTCGATTTGCCCGCGCCGTTCGGCCCGCGGATGGCCCAATGTTCGCCCTGCCGCATGGTCCAGGTGATGTCGCGCAGCACGCTAACGCCCTGATAGCTGACGTTGACGTGCTGCAAATCGATCAACGTCCTTCCGGGCGAGGACGTTTCCCAGCCGGTCACGGGCAACGGGCGAACAGCTTGCGTCGCTTGCGCACCGGCGGTGAACATCTGGTGGGCAAATGCCGCGCCCAAAACCGTTGCCTTTGCGCCTTGCATGACGACTCGATACTCGTCTATGCCCAGGACGTGCGTGACGCCGTCTGGAATTTCCTCGCGCCGCGAGGTGACGAGCAACAGTTTTTGCCGCCCCTGTTCAAGGATGATCGCCAGGACGCGGGCCAGCGTTTCGCGGGACGCGCGGTCCAGCCCGCCGAACGGGTCGTCCAAAATCAACAGCTTGGGCGATTGCATCAGCGCCCGCGCCAATACCACCTTGCGCGTCTCGCCGTTCGACAAATGGACGACTTTGCGATCCAGCAGGGGAGCGATGCCCAACAATTCGACGGCCTGCGCCCGCCGGGCCGCATAAACCGTTTCGTTGACGGTGAGCGGCGTCACCTCGAAGGGCGAAACGCGCTCAATATACCGCCCCGAAAGCAGTTCCCCGACCGTCGGCGCGTCTGCGCCTTCGGTGCTCTGCCAGCGCGCCTGGTGGTAGCCCGCGTATTCCTGCTGCAACTCGCGTTGGGTTTCGGCGGAAACCAGCACAATTTCCCCGCGCTGCAAATACGTGCGACCAGCCGGGGCGTCGTCGAAAAAATAGGTGATCTGTCCCCCCGTAACCGGGACGCGGCGACACAAGGCGTTCACGAACAGCGATTTGCCTCCGCCGGTTGGGCCGATCAACGCCCATTGTTCGTCGTCGTTGAAGCGCCAATGCGTCCCGGCAAAACGCAGGTGGTCGCCGGCCCTGATGGCGGCGTTTTCAAAAATAAGTAACGGTTTACTCATATCAAGATTGTCGCCGGTTTTGGTTTAAAGACACTGGCATTGTCAATTGGGTGGCCCTGCAAAGCGCTGGAGAAACGGCCTGACGTAAAATGGCTGGGTGATGATATAAACGACGCCATTCGCGTTGACATACTG
>JBARBA010000699.1:0-18197 GCA_049792555.1 Anaerolineales bacterium | reverse complement strand
CCAATTGGCTGCGGGCGCTTGTCAGGAAAGCGCGGCGTGGGTCGGGACGGTCAAAAAGGGTGCGCTGCGGCTGACCGCTGTTGATCGCTTCACTGACCGCTGGATGATCGGGCGAAAGATAATCTTCCTGGTATTTTTCCAGCAAGTTGCCGTAACCTTGATTGGCAACCAGCCGGACGCCCTTTTCCCCGACAAAACCGATCGCGCCGGCTTCAGCCTGTGACTGGCGCATGGCCCATTCCAGCGTGATGCGCATGGCGCGGTCTACTTCCAGGCTTGCATTGAGTTCGCGGTCGATGCGTTGCATGACCGAGAGTTCCTCCACACGGGCGGTGAGTGCCTGGTCGGTGAGGGTATAAAGCCGGGCGTTGTCAATCGCAACCGCCGCCTGGCCTGCAAAAGCGGAGAGCAGGTTCTGGTCGTCATCCACGAATGGCAGGCCATCTTTCTTATTCATGATTTCGATCACGCCGATCACGCGGTCTTTGACTTCCATCGGCACTGCCAGGATGGTTCGGGTAATGTAGCCGGTTTGTTTATCGGTTCCGGGGTTATAGGCGATGGATGTCTGCACGTCGTTGATGATGACCGGCTGGCGGGTGATGACGGCTTTGCCGACGGCCCCCGTGCCTGCCGGGAGGCGTTGACCGACAAGATTGGCGGCCACCGGGCCGACAGTGACCTGGAAAATCATTTCGTCGGTTTCATCGTCCACGAGGAACAGGCTGCCGGCTTCAGAGCTAAGAATGCCGACGGCGTTTTCCAGGATGTTCTTCAGCAACAGTTGCAAATCCAGGGTGGAGGTCAACTGGCGGGTGATCACGTTCAGGGTGCTTAATTGCTGGGCGCGGCGCTGGGTCTCTTGCAGCAACCGGGATTTAACGATTGCGCCAGCCGCCTGGTCGGCAATGGCTTGCAGCAAGACCATATGATTGGAAGTATAGGTAACACTCGGGTCGCGCGAAGTAATACTTAATGAACCGATGGTTTCTGCCCCGGTATTCAGTGGGACGCCGAGCCAGGCATACAAACCACGGATATTTGACGTGACACCCATGATCTGGCTCTGGCCCATAAAATCCTGCGTCAGGAGTGCGCGGCGCGACAGGATAACTTCCTGGTCAAGGGTTGTTTTGGAAGGCAGAGGCAGGTTTTCTTTCTGAGGAATGCGTTCGTCGTTTTCGAGGCAGAAGGCATAATGGAAATATTGGCCTGTCTTGTTGTAAAGGGTTAGGTGGAAATCATCCCCTGATATGACTTGAAGCGTCTGGGCGTAAATCAATTCCAAAGTGTCGTCGAAATTCAGGGTGATATTGATGCCTTGCGCCACGCGCGAGAGCGCATTCATTTCGCTCACCCGACGTTCCATGTTATTTACCACCTGGGCGCGCTCGAAAGCCACAGCAGACTGGCTGCCCAACGACTCAAGGAATGCAATGTCATGGCTGGCATACGCCTCGCCTGAAAGGCGCTCGCCCAGGGCAAGCCAGCCGATCAAACGGTCACGTCCGGGTAATGGGACAAAAAGCTGGGCACCGAGGATTGCCAGACGTCCGCGTTCGCTCATGATGGATTGGGGAGGACGCGCCATATCAACAAAGAGCGGCAACGCATCCTCGCGTAAAACAATTGGCAGAGAGCTATCGGATGCGAAGCGGATATCGCTTGTCACCTGTTTTGTCTCATCTGCTGTGGCAACATACTGGTCGTTTAGTGGGTCATAAATATAGATGTGAAGCTGGCTTGGCAAAAGACTGACAGTAATCTGGTCGCGCAAAATACGCAAAATGGAACTCAAATCTGTGGTATTGGTCAGTTCATGGGTGAAGACTTTGAGCCGTTCCTGGTGGGCGTGCTCGCTACGGAAGAAGACTGCGTCGATCATCTCCTGTAGCCAGGTGCGGAGTGGATTGAGCAGGTAAACCACCACCAGTACTGAAACCCCAATCAGCAAGGGGTTGCTAGGCCCAATCACTGTGCCAAAGACCAGGCTCAAGGCTATCGCCAGCAGGATATAACTTAACAACCCCATAACGGTTAAGAAAAAATAGAGCAGGCCGCGCCGGATCACATAATCCGTGCGTAGCAGGCGATAACGCATAACGGTATAGCCGGTTGTGGCGGGAAAAATCGCCAACGGCAGCAAATACAGATATGGATTAAATTCCAAAGGAAAAGGGGTCTCAGAACTCAGCAGCCAAATAGTAATTAAAGTAAAAGCAATGCCCGACCCGAACAGCACAATCCTGGCCTGCTGGCGCACCACCGGGGAAAGCGACGACCGTGCGCGATAAAGGATCATTGTAAGCAGGAATATGATGCCCAGCCCAATGAAAAGATAACTGCATTGCCAAAAGGTCTCGTAAATCCTGGGGTCAGGGCTATAAAGGCCATATATATTCAAAATTGCCAGGATGAAACCTACCGGATAGCCCACCAGGCGCAGCAAGGGAAAACGCACGACGAGGCGTGTTTCTTGCGGGAACACCAACCCTAAATTAATTGCCGATGCGCCAATCAGCGCCAGCCCAATTCCCCACAGCCAAGCCATATAATGCGTGGTGTAAAGATCGAACAGGCAGCCCAAGACGAGGGCGCAGGATGCGGCAACGATGGCAAAGGCCCGCCCGGCTGTTTCCTTATGGCGGATGCGGAAAATCCACAAGCCAAAGCCCAGATAAATTAACCCAAGAAAATAGGGGATGTAAAAATATCTGGACAGGGAAGAAAGCGGGAATGAAGTCAGGGGAGTATCAAATGGCTTCTGAACGCCGTCTGAACTGGTAAAAACCGTCCTGATACTTTCACCGGGCAGGTGTCCATCCAGGAAAAATGAAATATCGTCATAATTCCTGGGATAGATCATCTTCGCCGTATTATTTGTTGTGTCAACGAAAGAGAGAGACGTTAATTGGTTGCCAAATATATCCAACCCCTGGCCCTGATTATATAAAGTCCACGCGGGGTCGCGGTCTCCAGTCCCATTGGTCACCAGCGTTGACTCGACAAATACCCCCAAAAAGGGCTGTTGATTGTATCGAAATGCCAGGAACGGAACAACCAGGAGCGCAATGGCTACAATGGCCTGGTAAATCAATACGACATATTTGATGATAGTATCAAATACCTGATAAAAGCTGTCAGGCTTGTTCATAGGCGCGTTCTCCACGTGGAGAAATTAGATATCCAGGTTGCGAACTTTTTTGGCATGTGTCTGAATGAACTTTTTGCGTGGGTCTACAGCGTCACCCATCAACATATCAAAAGTGCGATCGGCTTCAGCAGCATCTTCAACGCTCACCAGCAGCAACGTGCGGTTGGCGGGGTTCATGGTGGTATCCCACAACTGCTGCGGGTTCATTTCACCCAGGCCTTTGTAGCGCTGCAAGGTGGCCTTTTCACTGTCCTTGCCCAATTCTTTCATGGCGTTATCTTTTTCGGCGTCGGAGTATAAATAACGTTCCTGCTTCTTGTGTTCGATGCGGTACAACGGCGGTTGAGCAATATAGAGATGTCCATCATCGATCAAGGGAGCCATATAACGGAAGAAAAAGGTCAGCAGCAAAGTACGGATGTGACTGCCGTCCACATCGGCATCGGTCATAATAATGATACGCCCGTAGCGCAAGCCGGTCACATCCAGGTTATCGCCAATCCCCATCCCCAGCGCCGAAATCAGCGCTTTGACTTCATTGTTTCCCAGGATTTTATCCAACCGTGCGCGTTCGGTATTCAAAATCTTACCACGCAATGGCAAAATGGCCTGGAAGTGCCGGTCGCGGCCCTGTTTGGCCGAGCCGCCTGCCGAGTCGCCTTCCACAATGTAAAGTTCTGTCTTTGATGAATCGCGCTCGGAACAATCTGCCAGTTTACCTGGCAGCGTCAGCGATTCAAGCGCCGACTTACGGATGACCAGATCGCGCGCCTTGCGGGCTGCGTCGCGCGCGCGCGATGACGTGAGGCACTTTTGCACAATGGCCCTGGCTGCCTGTGGATTTTCTTCGAGGAAGGTTCCGAACGTTTCACCCACCACCTGGGTGGTGTAGGTCTGAACCTCGGGGTTCATCAACTTCACTTTGGTTTGCGACTCAAATTGTGGGTCTGGGTGCTTGATCGAGATAATCGCCGTCAGACCTTCACGCGTGTCGTCGCCGGTGAAATTCGGATCGGAATCTTTGAGCAAGCCGCTCTTGCGCGCATAATCATTGATGACGCGCGTCAGCGCCGAGCGCAGACCGGTCATGTGCGTACCGCCGTCAATCGTATTGATCGTATTGGCAAATGAATAGACCGATTCGGTAAACGCATCGGTGTATTGCACAGCCGCTTCGATGCCGATCCCCTCGATTTGTTTTTCGGCGTACATCACCGGGTGCAGCGTTTCGCGGTTGCGGTTCAGGTAACGCACAAACGAGTTGATTCCGCCCTCGAAGTAGAAAGTCATTTCGCGCGCGGCGCGTTCGTCGGCGAGATGGATGGTCACGCCCCGTGTAACAAAGGCCATCTCACGGAAGCGCTGGGTCAATGTGTCAAAACGATATTCCGGGTTGTCCTTAAAAATTGTCGGGTCGAATTTGAAGGTGACTTTCGTGCCGGTCACGCCATCTTTGACTTTGCCGATGACTTTGACCGGTTCCTGAGGAATACCGCGTTCGTAACGCTGGAAATGGACCTGGCCTTCGCGCCGGACTTCGACTTCACACCATTCCGACAAAGCGTTGACTGCCGAGACGCCCACACCGTGCAGACCACCCGACACCTTGTAACCGCCGCCCCCAAATTTACCGCCTGCATGGAGTACCGTCATGACGATCTGCAAGGCCGAAACTTTTTTCGCCGGATGAATGTCCACCGGAATGCCGCGCCCGTTATCATCGCACGACACCGAACTATCGGGGTGAATAACCACGTCGATGCGCGTACAGACCCCGGCGAGCGCCTCGTCAACGGCATTATCCACCACCTCGTAAACCAGGTGGTGCAACGCTTTGAGATCCGTGCCACCCACGTACATACCCGGACGGCGGCGGACGGCTTCAAGACCTTCCAAAACTTGGATGCTGTTGGCATCGTAATTAGTGGTTTGTACCAAAAAGTTCCTCCAAAATCAGGCTCGCGCCGATGTGATCTGATGCGTTTTAACCCATATTAACGCATCGTCTACCCAGGAATTCAAATCCCGATAAAAGATAAAACTTCCCGCAAGCAAACCGGTGGTAATAAAAGCATGACCTAAAATACCGATCAGGGCCATCCACGAATCAATAGCCGGATTATGCCAAACCATGTCCATTCCCTGACTGATTACAATCGCCATCAAGGCAAACCAGCCCATTGGCGGCATCCCATAGCGCAACAAGCGGAAATTCTGTCCGAGCGAGTCAAAAGCATCTTTTGACAGCGCAAAAACGCCATGCGTTGAGAAGAAAATCATCAATCCCGCCCAGGTTACAGGCCACGCTAGCAATAGAAAAATAAGCAGTACAATGATCTGGTTATTCATCAAAAGCAGAGCGCCAAATTGCAGGAACGGACGTACCATAAAACAAACGGCAGTCCATACACTCCAGATAAGCAGGCTGTGGAAGATGACGCGCAACAATCCGGGGCCTGCTTTTGGCTTGAGCGCCACGCGCGATACAAAATAAAAATACAGACTTCCCAAAAATAAACCGGTGCATGTCAAAAGTACGAAAGCGCTAATCAGAACAAGCCAATTTGGGATTTCCCAGTTAAGGCGCGCGCCCAATGGCGAATTGCCCGATTGATTGTCCAACATCAGGCTGAACACACCCAGCGGATATGTCCGTAATATGGAAAAAAGGTTGAATTCGGCCCATGACTTTGCTATATCGGCAGATGTTAGTGACGGTAGCAGTGTGAGTGTACTTTGCTGAAATGTCGTCAAGTCCTGAATACCAGGCTGGAAAAGAGCATAGACTTTCAAACGCGGGCCAAGCCACAGAAAAACATCCAGCGCTACAGGGAATAAAATCACAGCCAGGTTACCGGTAATTGCGTTAAAACCACTCACAAGTGCATTAACAGCACCCGGCGGTTTCGGTGGAAGTTCGGAATTTTGCGCTTGCATAATTACTCTGATTCTACCACAGCTAGAATTAATGCTCTAATTTCGAACACATATCAAAACATAGGCCCTTCCCCTCTGCGCGGCAGGCAGGTACAATCCAGCTATGTTTGAAGAGCACCGCCATTTACCGGATGCAAACCGCTTGAGTGTGCTGGTGGCGACCATACTCCTGGCATTTGCCCTGGCCCAGGTTGTGGAAACCCAGCACTACTCCTTAACGGTCGATATTCTGGGGATTCGTGTTTCTCTGCCACTTAATCTGACCATTGCTGCCACATTACTGGCAACCGGTCTGACTGCCGCCGGAATGGACTGGCTCTTGCGTGGTCATCCCCATTTTGAGAAAAAGAACACTTTCCAGCACTGGCTGCTGCCGGCCCTGACAACTTTTGTCATTGGCGTCCCTTTGTATAGTCTGCAATCCGGCCCTGCCTGGTGGTTTAGTTTTGCCCTGGGCGGCGTTCTGCTCCTGCTTGTATTTTTATCCGAATACATTGTTCTGGATTCATCTGATGTGCGCTACCCCACCGCATCTGCCGGTTTGACGGCGTTGTCATTTGCATTGTTCCTGACCCTGACCTCTGGTTTGAGTTACGTCGGCGCCCGGCTGGTGCTAATTATCCTGGTGGTATTCCTGGCATCAGTCATGGTATCGTTGCGCGCGCTGCATTTACGCCTTGCAGAGCGTTGGGAGTTTGCCTGGGCTGCCGGTATTGGTCTGATTTGCGCGCAATTTGCTGCGGCGCTCCATTACTGGCCGCTGGGGCCAATCCAATTCGGATTAGCCCTGCTTGGGCCTTTGTACGCATTAACAGGATTGGCTATCAATCTTGGCGAGGATATGCCCATTCGTCAGGCTGTTCTCGAAGCATTGATCGTGCTGGTTTTATTCTGGACAGCTGCATTGTTGTTGCGCCCATGACAGATCATTCCCTAAGCCTCACATATTCCCAGTGGGATGCCATGCGCCGCTACGTGGTCGCGCAAGCGCCGTTGGAAGCTTGCGGGTTGCTGGCAGGTAACAATGGGGTTGTTGATGTTGTTTTGCCGGTAAAAAATGCCGCAGGGAGCGCGGTCCACTTTCGAATGGAGCCGCGGGCGCAATTAAGGGCTTTCGAGCAGATCGAGGCCTCCGGGCAGGAAATCCTGTCCATTTTCCATTCTCACCCCAAAGGTTCGTCCACGCCGTCTCCAACCGATATACGGGAAGCCGCTTATCCTGTCGTCCATGTCATCTGGTCCCCGGTAGGCAGGAAGTGGCAGGCGCGCGGGTTCTGGATCGAGAATGGTCGGGCAGTGGAAGTACCACTAAATGTGCAAAGCGTGTAACTTGGGGTTGTTTTTTGTGTTTTGAATTAGCGCCGGGAAATATAAGGTTTTCCCGTAACTTCTCAATAACCGGTGGTTGAGTAGGCGGCGGTGCTATCCCGCCGCCGTATCGAAACCACCATATAGCAACAATTCCCCCAAAATACTGAGAGGATACGTTTCCCGGTATAAGACGAAATGTGGAGGACGAGGATGCAAGATCTGATGATTGACATCGTGGTGGTGTTGGTTGGTTACCTGCTGGGATCAATCCCGTTTGGTTTGATTATTGTCAAGCTCAAGACCGGGCAGGATATCCGTTCCTTTGAAAGCGGACGCACCGGAGGAACCAATGCCATGCGCGCTGGTGGCTTGCCTGTCGGTATATTGACGGCTGTTTTTGACGCTCTAAAGGGCGCAGTTGCGGTATGGATCGCGCAGAGGCTGGCCCCAGGCAATGACTGGGCGCATATTTTGGCGCCGATTGGCGCAATTTTGGGACACAACTATTCGCTCTACCTGCCTGAATTTGACGCGAATGGTCGCTTCATGCGTTTGCGAGGTGGCGCCGGCGCTGCGCCGACGCTGGGCGGGGCAATTGGTTTGTGGTGGCCATCCGTGTTTATTGTCTTTCCACTCGGCGCTTTGCTATTCTTTCTACTTGGCTATGCTTCTGTGACAACCATTTCTGTGGGGGTCTCTACGCTGCTTGTCTTTGGAGTGCGCGCTTACCTGGGTTTTGACACGCCCTGGCTCTATGCCCTTTATGGCGCAATTGCTGTGCTCCTATTGGTCTGGGCGCTAAGACCCAATATTCAGAAACTGATTAACGGCACAGAACGCGTTGTCAGTGTCAGTTTGCATGGACGATTAAAAGCAAAGCAAGCAAAACAAGACGTCGCTGGTGCGGCGCGCGATGTCAAATAGAAAGCAAAACCGGGTTTCTGCTCATCTGCCATATAAAACAAGCCCTCCGATTCTCGCATAAAGCGTCGGGGGGCTTGTTTCGCGCAGGGCGCGCAAAGCGCGCAAGGTGTGTAAAAAATAATGTGTCGAGGTTTATTAAGGGGAAACTGCCATATTGGGGTTGGTCCAACCGGGCATTTCCTCGCCAATCTCGGGGATTTCACTGGCCGGATTAACGCCTGCCAGGTTTGGGGTCAATTTGGCCCAATCGACGAAAAGCTCGGTCCCGCCCGATCCATCTTTATACACTCCAAGCCCAACCTGGCCCTTCACCAGGCTCGAGTCGACTCCGCTCCAAACAAGCCTGCCGTTGATATAAAATTTCAACGCACTGCCCTGGGCTGTCACCCGCAAGGTATTCCAGGTGCCTTTACGAATGGCCGACGAAGTTTTCCAATACTGGAGGGGTGTAAATGACTCGTTGACAGTGCTCCAGACTGAAATATATCCATTATTGGTATACTGGAAACGGTATCCGCTATTCCAGTCGTAGTAGTAATCCAACGGCTTCGTTTTTCCGCGCACATAGATCATGTTGGCGCATGTCAAACAACCGGTTCGTTTCATTAGAACTTGATAATCGAGGGTAAAGTAGTTTCCGGTGTGAGCGGTGCTGGCAACATAACCATAAAGACCGGATGTGCGATAGTACTTATGATCAACAATGCTCCATGATCCTTTGAGTGGGGACCAACCGTCCGCATTGCTGTGGAATAATGAGTAGAAGGCTGGCCCAGACTTGTAGACCGTAAAAGACTTGTAAGTGCTGTTGGTTTCCCATATCCCGTTTACCAGGGCTTGTACTCTCCACCGATATATAAAATAGCCTAATAAATTGGGGGGAGTGTTTGAGCAAACTGCGTTTACGCAAACGTCGGATGCGACTGTCTTTGTATATACAACTGCTGCGCCTTTCCAGAGTTCGTAGCGGTAGTTCGTTGCATCGGCTACTGCGCTCCACGTGTAAGTTGGAGTTGTATCTGCGATTGCGCCCTCAGGTGATATCGGGTCTGGAATGGGGGGGATGGGGCCGAATAACGAATAGAGCAGGCGGTTGGGAGACCCGGTCCCGACGTTGGTTACGTGATATCGGGTGGCAGTATCTACAATCATGTTTCGCACTTCAGAAACGGTCGCGCTGGGGTGATCCTCCAGATACAGCGCAGCCACTCCGGCCACATGCGGCGAAGCCATGGACGTGCCGCTAATGGTATTGACGGCATTGTCGTCAGTGTTCCAGGCCGATGTGATCGAAGAACCCGGGGCGAAGATATCCAGGCAGGTTCCCCAATTGGAAAAGTATGCGCGCGCATCTGTCGAGTCGGTGGCCCCTACGGTAATGGCGTTCGGAACGCGCGCCGGTGAGTAGTTGCACGCATTATCATTAGAGTTACCCGCCGCGACCGCCAGCACCACACCGGAGTTGATCATATTGTTGATTGCCGTATCCAGTGAAGCGTCAGCCATACCGCCCAGGCTCATGTTCGCCGCAGCCGGGCTAAGGTGATTGGCGGTTACCCAGTCCACCCCGGCAACGACTTGCGAAACGTAGGCGCTGCCGTCGCAATCCAGCACGCGCACGGCATGAATCTGAACATCCTTGGCGACTCCGTAGGTGGAACCTCCAATCGTGCCGGCCACATGCGTGCCGTGCCCGTTGCAATCGTTTCCGTTTTGACCATCGCCAATACTGTCATACTCTTTGGTGGCGCGCCCGCCAAACTCGGCGTGTGTCGAACGGATGCCGGTGTCGATGACATAAACATGCACCCCGGCGCCGGTTTTATCATAGTCATAAGTAGTAGAGAGTGGCAGGTCATGCTGGTCGATGCGATCCAGGCCCCAGGTGACGCCGGTTTGCGTAGCGCTGGGGAGGGCGGTCTCTCCCGGTTCCAGTTTAATCACTGTATCTGCTTCCACGTAATCCACATCGGGGTTTGCCCGCACAGCCGCCAGCGCCTGTGTAGTCAGGCGGGCGCTGTAGCCATTCAGGGCCGCCTTGTACATAACTTTGACCTCGCCGCCCTGGGCGGCAACCGCCGCCCGGATGGCGCTTTCGGCATTGGCGGCGATAAAGCCCGGCTTGTAGACCACGATATACCGGTCAGGGACGATTTCGGCCTTTTCAGGCGTCAATAACGGGGCAATGGGTGGTTGATCTTGCGCCTGAACGGGCACTGCGTTGAATGAGAGCGCCAGCAATAGCGCCAGCGCGACCACAGTCGACCAGGTTGCTTTGAGTGGACGGTTTTTCTTAAACATGTTTCTTCCTCCTGGATATCGAATGAAAGCAAACTTGTAACAAATAAAGTGTATCACGACCCCGGTGTCCGATTTTCGGTTGTTGCTTACAATTTTATCGAGTTGTTACTTCTTTTATGTGATGAACCCTGCCCCTGCGCTCATTTTATGCTTTCAGTTGCCGTTTTTGCCTTCCCAATGGGACGCCTGCGCCGTTACCTGGTCGCGCAAGCGCCATTGGAAGCTTGCGGGTTGCTGGCTGGGAAAAATGGGGTTATCGAGGGGCTGTTTTGCCGGCAAAAAATGCCGCGGGGACCGCGGTCCACTTTCGGATGGAGCCGGACGTGGAGACCTCCTTGAAACAATACAAGAGCCAAACCTAATATTCAGAAGCTGGTCAACGGCACAGAACGCGTTGTCAGTGTCAGTTTGCATGGACGATTAAAAGCAAAGCAAGCAAAACAAGACGCCGCTGATGCGGCGCACGATGTCAAATAGAAAGCAAAGCCGGGTTTCTGCTTATCCGTCATATAAAACAAGCCCTCCGATTCTCGTATAAAGCGTCGGGGGGCTTGTTTCGCGCAAAGCGCGCAGGGTGTGTAAAAAATAGTGTGTCGAGGTTTGTTAAGGGGCAACAGCCATGTTGGGGTTGTTCCAACCGGGCATTTCTTTGCCGGGTTCGACTTGTTCATCGGCTGGGTTAACGCTTGCCACAGTTGGGGTTAATGCGGCCCAATCGACGTACAGCTTGTCTGACGAGTTGTATCCGAACATCCCAACTCCAACCGCGCCGCCCGACAAGATCGAGTCAACTCCGCTCCAGACAAGTGTGCTATTGATATAAAACTTCAACGCACTGCCGTTGGCTGTCACCCGCAGGGTATTCCAGCCATTCCGATGAATGCTCGACGAAGGTTTCCACATCAGGAGGGGGGCATATGACCCGTCGACAACGCTCCAAACCGAAATATATCCATCATTGACATACTGGAAAATGTATCCGCTATTCCAATCGTAGTATGAGCTTGGATTTAGCGGGTATGTTTTCCCGCGCACATAGAGTCTGTCGGCGCACCAAGAACAGCCAGTTCGTTTTATCGAAACTCGATAATCGAGGGTGAAGTAAGTTCCGGTGTGAGCGGCGGTGGCAGAAAGGTAGCTGGAAAGACCAAATGCGCGATAATACTTTTGGCTTACAATGTTCCAACCTCCCTTGATTTTGGACCAGCCAGTGGCGTTGCTGTTAAATTGGGAATTGAAAGCAGGCCCGGGTTGCACAACCGCAAAGGGCATATAGCCGGAGAAAATTTGCCATACACTATCTACGAAGGCTTGTACTCTCCACTGATATGGCGAATAGGCTAATATGTCAGTTGGGGTGTCTGAGCAAATTTTGTTTATGCAAACGTCAGACGCAACTGTTTTTGTATATACGAGCACTCCGCTTTGCCAGAGTTCGTAGCTGTATTGCGTTGCTCCGGCTAGTTCGCTCCACGTGTAGGTCGGGGTTGTATCTGCGGTTATATTGTTGGGCGTGATCGGGTCCGAAATGAGGGGGATGGGGCCTAGTAGCGAATAGAGCAGGCGGTTGATAGATCCGACCCCAGAGGAGGTTACATGATTTCGGGTGGCAGTGCCTACAATCTCATTCCGCACCTCGGAAATGGTTGCGCTGGGATGGTCTTCCAAATATAACGCAGCGACTCCGGCCACGTGTGGTGACGCCATGGATGTGCCGCTTAACGTGTTGGCGTCATAATCGCTGGTGTTCCAATCTGATGTGACATAAGAACCTGGGGCAAAAATGTCCAGGCAGGTTCCCCAGTTTGAGTAATATGAACGCGCATCTGTCGAGTCGGTAGCCCCCACGGTGATGGCGATCGGAACGCGCGCCGGTGAATAATTGCATGCATTGTCAGATGAGTTACCCGCCGCAACTGCCAATACAACGCCCGAGCTGATCATATTCCTGGTTGCCGTATCCACCGCGGCGCTAGCCGGACCGCCCAGGCTCATATTTGCCACAGCCGGGCTAAGATGATTGGCGGTTACCCAATCCAAACCGGCAATGACTCCCGAATAAGTACCCTCGCCATAGCAATCCAACACACGCACTGCGTGAAGTTGAACGCCTTTGGCGACTCCGTAGGTGGTTCCTCCAATCGTGCCGGCCACGTGCGTGCCGTGCCCGTTGCAGTCGTTGCCGTTTTGGCCGTCGCCGACGCTGTCATAATCCTTGCTGGCGCGTCCGCCAAAATCGACGTGTGTCGAGCGGATGCCGGTGTCGATGACATAAACATGCACCCCGGCGCCGGTTTTATCATAGTCATAACTAATGGAGAGCGGCATATCATGCTGGTCGATGCGATCCAACCCCCAAGTGACGCCGGTTTGCGTGGCGCCGGGGGCATTGACTTTTTCCGAGGGAAGTTGAATCTTTACATCTGATTCCACATACTCCACGTTGGGGTTTGCCCGCACAGCCGCCAATGCTGCCGGGGGCAGGTGGGCGCTATACCCGTTCAGGGCCGCCTTGTACATAAATTTGACCTCGCCGCCCTGGGCGGCAACCGCCGCCCGGATGGAGCTTTCGGCGTTGGCGGCGATAAAGCCTGGCTTGTAGACCACGATATATTGGTCAGGAACGGCTTCGGCCTTTTCAGGCGTCAATAATGGGAAATTGGGCGACGAGCTTTGGGCTTGAACAACCCTCGTGTTGGATACGATTGTCATCAATAGTACCAAGACAATTGCGGCGGACCAGATTGCTTTGTGTTGACGGTTGGCTTTTAACATGACTTTTTCCTCCTTGATATTTTAAATGAGATTGAATTTAATACAACAGATGAAGTGTATCACGGTTTTTGCTGATTAAATACAATTTTATCGAGTGATTACCTCAAACGTGTATTGATCCCCACGTTAAATTTGCGTTTTTAAGCGGCCAATTTCACCAGCCCCATCAAAAGATAAACAGGCGACAAAACCGGTTACGACGGTTTTGTCGCCTGTTTTGGGCTAAAAATAGAGTTTACCCCTGCGCGTTTTGGCGCGCTTACTCATCCCCTTCGAGACTATCGCTATTCTCCAGCACGTGCTTGTAAAGCGCGCGCAGGTTGCGCCGGTGCAAGGTCTCGGCCAGGCCGCCCAGGTAGACGCGGCTCTTGCCGCACTCTTCGATCCCGATCTCTTCCAGGTATTCCAACGGCGCCTTGCGTTTCAGCGCCGCGCGCACGGCCTTGCGGATGGCCGAAAGATAAGCCAGGTTTTCTTTCACCGCCGCGTCGATTTCACCGCGCAGGATAATATCGCCGTGACCCTGCACAACGTTTTCCAGCCCCATGCGGCCAATCTTTTTGATGGACGCTGCCATATCGTCGATATTCCCGTCCACCAGGTATGGCAGGGGCATAAAGGCATCCCCGGCAAACAGGATGCGATCTTCCTCCACCAGGACGGAAATACCGTCGCTGCTATGCCCCATGGCAGACATCAGGATCAGGTTTTTCTTCCCAACCCGCAGGTTCATTTCGCCATCGTCAAAAGTCAAATGCGGCAGCACAAGCTTTACTTGACGCAAGGCATTGTTTTGCTTCCTGGCCGCTTCCAACGAAGGGCCGCCCTTTTCCAACATCCATTTGCGACATAAGGCATGCGAAATGATCGTCGCCCCGGGGAAAAAGCAATTCCCCCAGGTGTGATCGGCGTGATAATGGGTGTTGATCACGTAATGGACTTGCAAACTGAGTTCATGCTCGATGAACTCGCGGATTGCCAGCGTTTCTTCAGGGGTGGCTAATGTGTCAATGACAACCGCCCACTGCGGCCCGGCAATCACGCCGGCTGTCACCTGCGCATACAACTCACTTTGAAACCAGAAAACATTTTCCGAAACACGCTCACGATGCATACAGACTCTCTATAAAAAGGGATAGCGTATCTTTTCAATACTTTGGGGAGGTTGTTGTTACAAGGTGGTTTCGGTACGGCAGCGGAACAGCACCGCCGCCTACTCAACCACCGGTTATTGAGAAGTTACGGATGGCCTATAAAATAGCACAAAAGAGAGTCAAAATCAAGATTGTCAGACAACTTTTCATATCGAATTGAAACGATATTCGATGCTATCCCGCTTGCTTCTCATAGTGGGCCGTGATAAACTTTTATGAGTATGATTACACCTGTGCTGATTGTCACTCCTGAACCCGGGTTTGGGTCGCTCATCAAGAAAGGCCTCGATGCGAAACGCTTCGAGGTGTTCGTGACCGTTGATTTTTCTGAAGCGATTCGCTATGTGCGCAAAGTCAATTGCCCGGTTGCCATCCTGGATGCGGCCTTGGACGAGATTGATATCTCCATTCTGGATATCGGTTATGCCTTGCGCCAGATCAATACAGGCATTCAATTCATCGTGGTTGCTCCTGAGGGGCAGGAGCCAAAACCGGGTCAACTTGCTCCGCTGGCAGCCCTGACCAAGCCTGTTTCTGTTTCCGAAATAGAAAAATTGCTGGAAAGAATAAAGACTCCCTCCGCGCAGGCAAAAAACCCGTCGGATTCAAAACCAATCCACACGGGGATGGAATCCGAAACCCCTGAGCGGGATATGGCTGTGACCGCCAACCTGTTGTGGCTCAAGGACGTCAGCAAAGCCGCCCAGCATCTCACCCAACTGACGCTCGAATCCTCGGCCCAGGCCGCGCTGATCACCCGCGAAAATGAGTTATGGGCCTATGCCGGTCAGCTCTCGCGCGAGGCCGCCCAGGAACTGGGGCAATCCATTCAACGTTACTGGGACAAGCAGACCGAGAGCGACTTGCTGCGCTTCGTGCGTCTGGAAGCGACCGACGCCCAGCATATGTTGTATGCGCGCAAACTTTCTGCCAGTATGATCCTTGCGCTGGTGTTCGACGCCGAAACGCCTTTCAGCACCATCCGCGCCCAGGCCGGTAAACTGGTGCGCACCCTGGCTGCGAACTCAGTCGAAGAAAATATCCGCCCGCCAGAACCTGTGGCGACGTTCCGGCGCGCGCCGGCAGGCACAGCGCCGCTTTCACTTGGCGCCAATGCGGAAGAAGACGAAAACCCGGACGAGCTTCCGCCCATCTCTGCATTGCTGGGAGACGTTCCGCCGCCCATCCCTGTGAGACAAACTGCCGCGCCGAAAATTGCCCTGCCGTGGGAGCAACCCAAAGCCGCTCCGGCGCGGCCCGGCGACGAACAGGCAAATCTCTCGCCCAGACCGGCGGATATTCCCCGGCGTCCTCCGGCCTCTTTCAGCCGCGAAACGTCTCCGGTGATTCGGATTTCCCCGGCGCAGCAACAGCCCAACCCGGCCATGGACGAGACGCGCCTCAGTGGCCTTTCGCAGACGGCAACCGAGGCTGAAGCGCGCCCGGACGAAATCCCCCCTGAGCTACGGGAAACACGCAAGCAACAACCGGGTCAGGATGATATCCAGGCGATGATCGAAACGCGCGCGCAGAACGTGGCCGAATCGGTGACGGACGCCGCGCATCGCATCCTGCTCGAACCCGCCTCGCCCGCCCTGGTCAACCTGACCTACGCCTGCCTGTTGGTTCCGCGCTTTGACCACCACCACCTGGTTGGCGATGCCGCCGACCGGCTGACGGAGTGGGTGCCGCAGGTGTGCATTGCCTTTGGCTGGCGGCTGGAGCACTTGGCCGTGCGGCCCGAATACCTGCAATGGGTTGTGCGCGTCCCGCCGTCCACTGCGCCGGGCTATCTCATGCGCATTGTCCGCCAGCAGACCTCGGAGCGGCTCTTCAACGAGTTTGCGCGCTTCAAGACCGATAATCCTTCGGGAGATTTCTGGGCGCCGGGCTACCTGATTATGGGCAGTTCCCAGCCGCATCCGCAAAAACTGGTGCGCGATTTTGTGCATCAGACCCGCGAGCGCCAGGGTTTGGCGCGTTGATATTTCCAAAAACGTCACGAAGGGCATGGAACGCGCCCTTCGTTTTTGTTACAGGGTGGCTTAATTGCAATCCATTCCAAAGCCATCGAAATTTAAATTCGCGTACCTGCGCTCCGGTTAAGGGTGTTAGTGTAGAGGCGCGTAAAGCAAAAAAATAAAAAACTTCGATAGTATAATCATCGCTAAATCCCCTTTGGAGGCAAGATGACAGAACGTAAAATTCGTGTGCTGGTCGCCAAACCCGGCCTGGACGGGCACGACCGGGGCGCAAAAGTGGTTGCCCGCGCCCTGCGCGATGCGGGCATGGAAGTGATTTACACCGGCCTGCGCCAGACGCCTGAAATGATCGCCGAAGCCGCGTTGCAGGAAGATGTGGATGTGGTGGGACTGTCGATCCTTTCGGGCGCGCATATGGCGCTTGTGCCGCGTGTGATCGAACTACTCAAGGCCAATGGGCAGGCACAGGTCAAGCTTTTTGTCGGCGGCATCATTCCTGATGAGGACAGCCCGAAATTGAAGGAAATGGGCGTCTCGGCCATCTACGGTCCCGGCGCGCCGACCGAACAGATCATCGCCGATATTCACGCTATTGCTGCATGACCCTCGCTCAATCCGTTCTCGCCGGCGACCGGCTTTCCCTGGCCCGCCTGCTGACGTATGTTGAAAACGATACGCCTGAAGGTCAGGCTGCGCTAAATGCGCTTTTCCCGCATACCGGCCGGGCGCACCTGATCGGCGTGACCGGCGCGCCAGGCACGGGGAAATCGTCGCTGGTGAACCAGCTTGCCCTGCAATACCGCAAACAGGAAAAACGGGTTGCGATTGTGGCGGTTGACCCGTCCAGCCCGTTTACGGGTGGGGCCGTGCTCGGCGACCGTGTGCGTATGCGTGATCTTGCGGGCGACAAGGGCGTTTTCATCCGCTCGATGGCTTCGCGCGGTTCGCTGGGAGGGCTGGCGCAGGCCACGGCAGGTGTGGCGCAGGTCTTTGACGCCGCCGGGTTCGACGTTATCCTGATCGAGACTGTTGGCGCGGGGCAATCGGAAGTGGATATTGCCCGGCTGGCGCATACCACCCTGGTGGTCGAAGCGCCCGGTTTGGGTGACGATATCCAGGCCATCAAGGCCGGTATTCTTGAAATTGCTGATATTATTGTGATTAATAAAGCTGACCGCGCGGGCGCCGATAGCGCCGAACGCGCGTTAAAATCGATGCTCGATTTGGCCCACCCGGTGCATAAAATTTTCACGCATCATGGGCAAGCACTGGCAGCGGGTGCGCCTGCCGCATCTTCCCCGAACGCCTCGCTGTGGATTCCGCTCATTCGGCGGACGGTGGCAACCGACGGGGCAGGGCTGCCCGAGTTGATTGAGTCGATTCAGCTTCATGCGGTGTACTTGCGTCACAGCGGGGATTGGGCCCGCCGCGAGAGAGTCAGGCTTTCGGTTGAGTTTGATCTTTTCATCCAGAAAATGCTCGTCGAACGCTTCCGCGCCAGCGTCCCCGAAGGAGTGTTGGATCAGACGTTGGATTTGATCCAGCAGCGGGTATTATCGCCGCGTGAAGCAGTCAACAAGTTGATGGAGGAGTAGATGATTTACGCTGAACGCATTCGGCTGCGCGCCGTCGAACGTGAGGACATTCCCCGTTTTGTGG
>JBARBA010000698.1:0-11573 GCA_049792555.1 Anaerolineales bacterium | reverse complement strand
GTCGGGATTAATCCCGACATACGGGTCGGCCCCCAAATATGGGGAGATACCACACTAATTTCCAAAGAGCCAAAAGAATGGAGGCCTTATGTTTCCTAAAAATCGCTTCAAACTCGCACTCCTTATTCTGGTTGTGGCAGCGCTGGCTTGTAATGTGCCCGGCGCAAACAGCGCGCCTGTGGTGGACGCGACTAAAA
This sequence comes from Anaerolineales bacterium, assembly GCA_049792555.1. GTDB lineage: Bacteria > Chloroflexota > Anaerolineae > Anaerolineales > Villigracilaceae > UBA5195. Next base: position 11,376 of record JBARBA010000698.1, on the reverse strand, counting down.
TTGCGCTGGAAATCCAGGCTACCAACAATGCCGCCCCTCCGGCGGTGGACGCGACCAAAATTGCGCTGGAGATCCAGGCAACAAACAATGCCATCCCCCCAACGTCTGCTCCGGCAGTGGATGCGACCAAAGTGGCGCTGGAAGTCCAGGCAACGGATATGGCTGCCCAGTTGACGCAACAAGCGGCGCAGCAGCCCGACCAGCCCCAACCCGTTAATCCTCCCGCCGCCACAAGCGGTCCCGCTGTCCAACCGACAACCGATTATACAGCGCGTATAAAAACGGCAAAAATCCTGGTCTTTGAGGATACGCAAGGCATCGGGTTGTGGATCAGCGATGCGCTGAACGGCATGGGCTTGAAATATACCCACGTTGGCGATGCCAGCGGCACGTTCATGGAAAACCTGAATTCCCCCATCCAATGGGACCTGATCATCGTCGGCGCAGAGTCGAAAACGAAAATCCAGGGAGAGTTCTGGGATGTGATTGCCGAGAAGCTTGCGCGGGATAAAACCGCCATGATTGCCGAGGTCTGGTATTTGGATTTGCTGGGTGGGGGGCGAATCCAGGCAGTAACTTCCCAGTGCGGCATTAAACTCCAGAGGGATTGGCCGCTGGCCGATTCGATTTACTGGCTGGATTCAAGTCATCCGATTTTCAGCGACCCAAACATCGTCATGCCGCTGATTAATTATTCACGTTACTGGCAGAACCAGGCCGGAGATTTAATTAAACTTTCCCCGGGAAGCAACGCCACGTTGCTGGCCGGGATATTCCAGAAGCAAAAATCCGATTACGGCGTCCTCGCCACCTGTTACGATGGTCGCGTGGTCTTCCAGACTTTCTCCAATCATGATTACCACCACGACGAAATCGTCCGTCTCTGGCAAAACTACATCACCTACACGTTGAAAAACCGTTTTGCGGTTGTTCCCTGATAAAATAGTGATACGCATGACGAAATACGCACTACGTATTGCGTGGTGCGTATTTTTTATAAGGAGTCAATATGCCATACCAACAATCCCCCTGGAACCTGACCGACCTGTTCCCATCCATCGACAGCCCTGCGCTGGAAGGCGCATTTAAACAGATGGAAAATTGTGTAGCCGAGTTTGAGAAATTCCGCGATGACCTGAAGCCTGAAATAACCGCCGAGCATTTCATGATGATCTTGCGCGAAGTGGAGGAAATTACCCGCGTGGCCTACCGCATTTATGGTTTTGCCGCGCTGTCTTTCAACGCTGACACCCAAAACCAGGCGGCGCAGACCTTGCAGTCGCGCGTGCAACAGTTTGTAGCTGAACTGCAAAATCGCACGTTGTTCTTCGACTTGTGGTGGAAAAGCCTCGATGATACCAACGCCAAACGCCTGCTGGAGGCCTCCGGCGACTTCCGCTACTACCTCGAAGTGCTGCGCCTGTTCAAGCCGTACACACTCAGCGAAGCGGAAGAGAAGATCATTAACATCAAGAACGTCACCGGCGTCAATGCGCTCAACAATCTTTACAGCTCCATCACCAACCGCTACACCTTCAAACTGGAAGTGGACGGCGAGACCAAAGAAATGACGCGCGGCGAGTTGTTCAGCTACGTTCGCCACTGCGACCCGGATTTACGGGCTGCCGCGTACCTGGAACTGTACCGCGTCTACGGCGAGAGCGGCCCGATCTTGGGGCAGATGTACCAGACCTGCGTCCGCGACTGGCGCAACGAAAACGTTTCGCTGCGCAAATATGCCAATCCGATCACCGTCCGCAACCTGGGCAACGACATCCCGGACGATGTGGTGGATACACTGCTTGACGTGGTGCGCCAGAACACAGGGATATTCCAGCGTTTCTTCAAAGTGAAGGCGCGCCTGCTCGGCATGGAGCGGCTGCGGCGCTACGACATTTACGCCCCCGTTAGCAAATCTGAAAAGACATATGCGTTTAACGACGCTGTCAACCAGGTGTTCGACTCGTTCAACCAGTTCGACCCCAAATTTGGCGCGCTCGCCAAGCGCGTCTTCGACGAAAACCACCTCGACAGCGAAGTTCGCAAGGGCAAGCGTGACGGCGCTTTCTGTTGGACGGTCGGCCCCGACCTGACGCCCTGGGTGCTGGCCAACTACCAGGGCCTGGCCGACGACGCAGCCACCCTGGCCCACGAGCTTGGTCACGCCATCCATTCCATGCTGGCCGAACACCACAGCATTTTTACGCAGCAAGCCTGCCTGCCCCTGGCCGAAACGGCATCCACCTTCGGCGAGATGATGCTGCTCGACCGTCTGATGGCCCAGGAAAGCGACCCCGCCCTGCGCCGCGATATTCTCTTCCGCCAGATGGACGACGCGTATGCCACGATCCTGCGCCAGGCCTATTTCGCCCTTTTCGAGAAACAGGCCCACGAGATGATCCAGAACAACGCCTCGGTGGACGAGTTGAACAGCGCTTATATGGAAAATCTCAAAGACCAGTTTGGCGATTCCGTCGAACTAAGCGACGAGTTCAAATGGGAATGGGTTTCCATCCCGCATATCTACCACACACCGTTCTACGTCTACGCCTACGCCTTCGGGCAGTTGCTCGTCCTGTCGCTCTACCGGCAGTTCAAGGCCGAAGGTGAAGCCTTCAAGCCGCGTTACATCAGGATTTTGGAGATGGGCGGCGCTGAAACCCCCGAGAAAATCCTGCAAAAGGCAGGCATCGACATCCACTCCGCCGCGTTCTGGCAGGGCGGGTTTGATGTGATTAAGGGGCTGGTGGATCAACTGGAAAAGTTATAAAGCGTATTCGTATCATCTCAATCATCGGTGGTTGAGTAGGCGGCGGTGCTGTCCCGCCGCCGTACACTGCACCGAACGCACACCTGTCCCGGTGTCCCTTCGGGAGTGCAGGTGTCGAAACCATCTTGCAACAACAAATTCCCCCAAATTTTGAGATGATACGCGTATTCTGTGATGCGTAACAAAAGTGGCTCAACGCTTGCGCGATGGAGCCGCTTTTTGTATTTTGTAAATTCAAGATTCTACTTTAGTCATCGTACTTTTCTGTAGAAAGGAACTCTTGTAACTCATCAATAATCGGTGGTTGAGTAGGCGGCGTTATTCCGTCGCCGTACACTGCACCGAACGCACACCTGTCCCGGTGTCCCTTCGGGAGTGCAGGTGTCGAAACCACCCTTGACAAAATTTCCCGAAATATTGAGAAGATGCGAATTCTTCACACCTTTGGAGCCAGCATTAATGCTCGGTTTTATAATGATTCTTCAAAACATAGGTAATATAATTTTCCCACAATGCTTTGATCGTATCCTCATGGTAATCATGATTGGAAAACGTTTGAAGTACCACACGCCCATCGAGACAGGCAGCCATAAGGCCATAATCCGATTCGCGGTCATGGTATTCACCGGCCAGTAGGGTGGCGCTATTGCTACCTGGAATCAAGCGAATCACATCACCCGCCTTCGACTTCCAATATCGGGAATAAGTGATAAGTGACAGACCCGGATTGGGATCATTGAAAATAGGGTGGTCCGGTTGGAGAATATAGATCGATTGTGCGAGCCGATAATCTTGCTGGTATTCAACTCCACACGAAGTTAGCAAATTCTTTACTTTGCCATTCACGGTTCTGTCTAAATACCAAACTTCTGCAATTAAAGCTGTGTTTTTATCTAAAACCTGGGGAACGATAATATCCCAAAAATCTCCCTGCACGGCCGACTTGGATTCGGCGCCGACAATAATTAAATCCCACTTTTTGCCGGAAAGCAATTCGGTCATAAAATCGCCAACCTTATCGCCAATATTTGTGTAAGACAGCCCCATTCGATCAAGTGTTTGCTTAATCCATGGACTAAGACGGCCACTATCTTCATAGAGGAGTATGTTCGATGATTGAATCTGGTCTTGTACGGAGAGCGTTGGCATTATTATTCGGCTCGTAGCGGTTGCATCTGGTTCGCGAGTCGGTTCATCCGTGTCGGTAGCCTGAATAGCTTGAGTCGGCGTGCCAGGAGGAGGAGAGGCAGGCACTATGCTACAAGCTAACATGATTATGATGATTGAAGCGATTGCAATTATTGGGAATAGCTTTTGAGCAGTGCGCGTTTTCATTGTGATTTAATCCTCCAGATAATTTACAAGGGGTTCTCTCAGAGATTCTTCCAAAGAGATGTGAGAGTTGAAATTGTTAATCCCGGCATCAAAACCATGTATATTGCTTTGCCAGTTAAATGGTTGGGGATAGCCCACCGTTGAGCATATTCAAGCAGTTTATGCGGTATTGCCTTAAAACATAAAAAGCGGTCCCATATATTTGCGAAAGGGCCGCTTTTATGTTTTCAAAATTACCAATCAGGCCTCGTATTCCCCCGGCTCTTCTTCCACCGACATGACCGGCTCATCCGCGCCCTTGCGGTCCAGCATTTGAATACCAAGCGCGACCACTTTTGTGTAGTACTTGGTTTCACCTTTGTCATCGTACCTGTCGGTTTTTAGGCGGCCATCCAGATAAACGAGGCTGCCTTTGTGGGTATATTCCTGGGCAATTTCGCCCAGCCGCCCCCAGGCTTCGATGTTGACCCACTCGGTGTATTCCTTGGCTTCACCGCCCGCTTTCCAGCGCTGCGTCACTGCCAGACTGAAATGCGTCACCTTTTTACCGGTGGGCGTGAAACGAGTCTCCGGGTCTTTGCCCAGATATCCAATCAATTGAACACGGTTTAATGCTGGCATATTTTCCTCCTGGAAAAATTTAGGTACTACAATAGTGTAAGGTAAAATAGAAAAATGTCAATATGCTTTTGCATTTTTTAAGAATCGAGATGCGCTGAAACCATCCCAAGGAGTTGACCATGTCTGTTTCCATGAAGGTCGTTACCACACTCGACGAGTTGCGCACTGCCTGCAAGATGCTCGAAGCTCCCTTGGGCCTGGTCCCGACCATGGGCGCCTTGCACGAGGGACATCTTTCCCTGGTGCGCCGCGCCAGAGCCGAATGCAAAAGTGTGGCCGTCAGCATCTTCGTCAACCCTACGCAGTTTGGCCCACAGGAAGACTTGTCGAAATATCCGCGCGACCTGCCACGTGACTTGGCGTTGCTCGAATCCGCTGGCGCAGACCTGGTCTGGACGCCTACGCCCCAGGTCATGTACCCGCCGGACTTCCAGACCTGGGTGGAGGTCGATGGGCTGACGCTGCCGCTGGAGGGTGCCATCCGCCCCGGTCATTTTCGCGGGGTGACGACAATCGTCGCCAAGCTGTTCAACGCCATCGGGGCCGAAAAAGCCTATTTCGGCCAGAAAGACGCCCAGCAGGTAGCCGTCATCCGCCGTATGGCCCTCGACCTGAATTTTCCCACCGAAGTCATCGTTTGCCCCATCGTGCGCGAAGCGGACGGGCTGGCCATGTCCAGCCGCAATGTCTATCTCAATCCCGACGAGCGCAAGGCCGCGACGGTACTCTACCGCGCGCTTTCGGCTGCCAAAGCCGCATACGAGCAGGGCGAGCGCAACGCGGATGCTTTGCGAAAGGTCGTGACAGACACCGTTGCCGCTGAAGCACTGGCTCGCTTACAGTACATCTCCTGCGCAGACTACGATAGCCTGCGGGAAGTGGAGCTTATCACCGGGAAGGCGCTGCTATCCATGGCGGCTTTTTTGGGGAAAACCAGGCTGATCGACAACTTCATCCTCGAATGAAAAACGGTATCAACTCAATCATTGGTGGTTTCGATACGGCAGCGGAACAGCACCGCCGCCTACTCAACCACCAATGATTGAGTAAAAGAAACGGACTTCATAACGAAGTCCGTTTCTGCCTTTAAATTCGCCTGCGCCGGGGAGGACCGGCGCAGGCATTCGCCAAAAGAGGAGACAGCCAGAGCAAAACCAATTGCACTATTTGTCATTTCCAATGATACGCCAACCCCGGGAGCAGTGCATGGGGCAAACGTCACATTTAAGCAGTGACGAAGTTCACCATCTATTTTTTGTGCAGATCGTCCAGCAGGGATGGAATGCCCAACGTGGACGCTTTTTTGCGGGGAGGCGGTTTGCCGCCGCCCACACGGAGACTTTCCAGTTCCTGGCTGAAACCCATCCAATTGTCCACCATAATCACAAAATGGGGTGTGTTGTCGTGGAAAAAGAACGGAGAAAGGAAGAACTTGAGAACAGCGCGCGAGAGCGGGTAAGACTTCAGGTGGATGATGATGACCGTATTCCCTGCAATCGGGGCAATAATATCTTGTTGTTGTCCCGACATGCTTTTGGGCGGGAACAGGCTCGAAACCTGCGTGGTGGTCGTGCTCAAAATGCGTTTATAAGAAACGTTCAGGCGCAGGAAGGGCGTCGCCAGCTTAAAATGATCGGCAAAAAGCTGAATGTAGGCCATCTTGCGTATCATGAACAGAAAAATGGTAAACAGCAAGACAACGCCCCCAACCACAAGCAGGAAAATACCATCGTCACGGGAAAGGAGCGGCGCAGGCAGTTTATCCGAACCACTCAGGTAAACCGTCGCCCCTCCCCAGGCAGCAATGGCGAACGCCAGCGCCAGGGTTGTCGACCACCAGCGGCCAAGCATGTGCTCATAGATCAGGAGCCGGTATTTCTTGCCGCCTTTGGCCATCAGCCTTCTTCGCCTCCAAAGTGCTTCAAAGCAGGTCCATCCGGGCCGGCATCGCCGCTGATTTGCTTACTGAGGCGGCTGATGGCGCGCTCGAGATGCTCACCGCGCAGGCTGAATGTAATATCGCCGCGCGTGCGCTCGATGATGCTGCGGGCCACGTCGGTCTGACGGCGCAGACCATTGGTGATGGCGTCCGGGTAGTCCATTGTGACCAGGATCGAGTAGATATCATCCATCGAGGTCAGCAGGCGTTCGGCTTCGGCGGAGTATCCGTGGCGGAGAATATCCAGGCTGCGGCGGCGCAACTCGCCAATTACTTCCGACAAACCGTTCAGGTAAGTGTTGTATTCCACTGCCAATTCCTGGGGATCGGGCAGCGGCTGGTTTTTGATCAACGCGCAGGTGGCGTTGGCTTCGACGAATTCTTTCAAGGCGTCCTGAGTGTAACCGGCATAGTACAGGTCGGGGTGCTGTTTCATCAGTCCCGAGCGCAGGCTTTCGGCGAGTTGGCGCGCTTCGTCGAGGTGCGCGTTCATGGTCTCATCCTCGTCGCGGTGTACCGCGCGGATGGCCTGTGAGCAGGCGCGGGTCAGCGCGCGCGCCTGGGTCAGGGCCTGGTCGCGGGCGGCAGTGCGGGCATCGAACTGTTCGCGGATCTGATCCGCAATGCTTTCAAGTTTTTCCATGATTTACTTGCCGGGTTACGGTTTTCCTTCTTCGGGACGATGTCCATCGGAGGGCGGGATGGGCTTGAACAACTGGTCTGCCAGGCTGGAGGTAGGTACGACGATTTCTCCAAAAGTAGCTTCATAACGGGCCAGGTTTTCGTTGAGCGCCCTGAGCAGCAGTTTTGCGCTCAACGGCGACATAAGAATGCGGGCGCCGACCATCGCCCGGCTCTCGCCCGGCAGCAGGTGGGCAAAATCGAGCACGATATCTGCCGGGGAATGGGCAATGCGCACCAGGTTGGCATACACCGGTTGTAATGCAGCCGGCGTCTCGAGCGTGGTTTGGGGACGATTCTGTGGAACGGCCATTTTGGCCTCCTTTATCAAAAAAGCAGGGACGCCTCGCCATACATCGCGAACGTCAGGATAGGCAAAGCGCCTTGCCCGACGCCGCGCCGATTATGCTTGCACGGGTTGCCCCTACCTTATACCTAAAACGGAATATCGTCTTCAGGCGCGCCTACAAATGAACCGCCGGCCACGTCGCCGCCAACGCCAGGGCCGTCGCCGCCGCCCTCGCCGCGCGAGGACAGGAAGCGAACCGTACTGGCGTTAACTTCAAAATTGGAGCCTGTTGTTCCATCCTGGCGGCTCCAAATTTTGGGTCCGCCGGTTTGAGGATCGGCAACGAGGCGGCCTTCAACCAGCACCTTACTCCCTTTCTTTACATATTGGTTGCAGACCTCGGCTTGCTTGCCCCAAGTGGTGATGCGAAACCAGGTGGTTTCTTTCACCGTTTCGCCAGCGTTATTCGTATATTGCCGGTTGGTGGCCACAGAAAAGGACGTAACCGGCTGACCGGTAGGGGTATAACGCATTTCGGGATCGCGCCCAACGTTGCCAACCAGGATAAGAGTGTGATACATAATAATCTCCTTCGAACAGGGTTTATAGGTACCACCGTAATACGGCGGTGACGATGTTACTATCAATTTTACACTACACTTCCCATTAAACAACCCGGATACGCTATACTAAAACAAATTCACCCTCTGGAGAAAACATGTCCTTCACAACACATACTGAGAAACACTTCACATCGTCCGAAACTGTCCGCGACATTGTCATCGGCATGGCCGATGGCCTGACGGTCCCGTTTGCGCTGGCTGCCGGTCTTTCGGGCGTGATCGCTGCCAGCCACATCGTCGTCACCGCCGGGCTGGCTGAAATCGCCGCCGGGTCGATTGCCATGGGCCTGGGCGGATACCTCGCGGCGCGCAGCGACGCGGAACACTACGCCAACGAGCGTCAACGCGAACAGCGCGAAATCGTCGAAAAGACGGATATCGAGATGCAGGAAGTCGCCGAAATCCTGGAGACGTACGGGCTTACTCCTGAACAAAGCCAGCCCATTGTTGTTTCCCTGAGCAAAAACCCCAAAGCCTGGATAGACTTCATGATGCGCTTTGAACTTGGCCTGGAGGAACCGGACCCCAAACGGGCCTTGACCAGCGCCCTGACGATTGCCGGGGCGTACATCGCCGGAGGTTTTATCCCGTTGAGCGCGTACATTTTCGTGCCGAGCACTGTTGCCGCGCTGACGATCTCGATTGTGGTAACGCTGATCGCGCTGGGCGTATTCGGGTATGTCAAGGGCACGTTCACAGGCGCGCCGCCGCTGCGCAGCGCCATCCAAACGGTGGTAATCGGCGGGTTGGCTGCCGCCGCCGCTTTTGCGATTGCGCGCGCCATCAGTTGAGTGACTCGCCTCTGTTCAAAGGCGGACCGGGTTGGCAGGTCAAGCGTTCGTCTCGCGCAGCGGCTGACCGCGTTGAAACCCTGCCGTCTTTGACAGGAAAAACGGCAGCGATGAATGGGTGTTGCTTCGTATCATCTCAATATTTTGGGGGCATTGTTGTTACAGGTGGTTTCGGTATAGCGGCTGGGGAACGCCGCTTACTCAACCACCGATTATTGAGAAGTTACGTTACTTCTGGAAAAGGTAGAGTATGCTCAACCAACCATTTATTATTCCTGCGATTCTCTTTTTGCTTCTGTCGCTCCCACTAATCCTGGGCTTGATCCCACGCCAGTGGGCCATCGGCATCCGCACCCCCAAGACCCTGTCGGATGACGCCATCTGGTTGCAGGCCAACCGCTTTGGGGGCCTGGCTATTCTGACCTCCAGCCTGGTGTATCTTGTGATAGCCGGGGTCCTGCCTTGTACAGCGCCATGCGGCGTAAATTTTGAGCAGTGGCTGTTGCACGTTGGCGCATTCGGGCTGCCGCTGCTGGTCAGCCTGTTGCTGACCCGCTGGTATGTGGAGAGCTTGTAGCGTTTTATATGACCCAAAAAAAACGGTTGCGCCCCTTATGGGTTATCCTGCACTGGCTGATGGCCCTGCTGGTTTTCGTGACCTTTGGGATCGGGCTGCTCAACCTGGTCAACACACCCAACACTGACGCCAAACTCGCGCCGTTGGGCGTCCACATGGCGTTTGGGGTCATGCTCCTGTTACTTGTGATTGCCCGCTATGGACTGCGGCTGCTGGTTTTCAAGCCGCCGCAGCGCGCGGCATCGGCGCCTTCCCCCAAAAGGCTGATTCTGTTGGACAGGCTGACGCCATATGTACACATCCTGCTTTATTTTTGCACCGGGCTGATGGCGCTGCTGGGCATTTTCATCGCGTTCCCCGCTGATCTGTTCTCGATTGTGTGGGGCCGTTCCGGCGCGCCGCTCCCAACCGATTTTTACATCTACCCGGCGCGCGCCTGGCACGGGGCGCTTTCCCTGGTGTTGGCGTTACTGATCGCCCAGCACGTGCTGGCAGCCATCTATCATCAGTTCATCAAAGGGGAGAACTATCTGGGGCGTATGTGGTTCAATAAAAAATAATTCGGAAAGAACGAAAAACTCATCGATGTCCCTCTGGTGAGCAGTGCTACATATGGAAGCCTGGCAAGCTTCAATTTGCGCGTTGCTGCCTGGTTTTGTGCCTCAATTCGACCTCTTTGTTGACGGCAATGATCGCATCGAGAGATGCTTCGCCAATGTGGAGCATATGCAGGGGGGTGCGGGCATGTATCGGCAATATCGCGCCGCTCCAATGGATCTGCAAATCGCAGTGATAGGTTGTGTTGTATTTTTCCAGCACTGCATAACACATGAGCAGGATATGTTTCTCGACCACATCGTCTGCCTTGGCCGGGTAACGCAATAACACCACTCCCAGGCGGTTCCCTGTTGACTGATAAACAATATCGCTGATGCGAACGCGCTTTAAAATCAAGCCTGCCAGTTCGGGCATCACTTGAGCAGCAGCCTCTTCGCCTTGTGCTTTGAAAACATCCAGCCCGACGATTTCAATCACCAGGCTGGTAATCGGTAATACCTGACCCACAATGCGGCTGGTATAAAGCTCCAGCATATGCTCTGCGAACTCACGCGTATATAACCCCGTCGCCGGATAAGACGTCAACAAACCGCTCTTGTTTAAGATGACCTCTTCTATTTGGTAGACCTGCTTAAGCAAAAAGCGTTCCTGGTGATTAACCCATTTTCGCCAGTAGTGGAGCGTTGCCGTCTCGCCGGCTAAAATAACGCTGCAAATGAGGAACCACCAGAGCCATTGCAGCAGAGACGCCGGCAGGTAGAAAGTTGTTAAGACAGCCAGCGCCAGGCCGGTAAGGCCAAAGATGATCCTGTTTGTCCGTCGCGTAAAAATCCGAAAGAAATTCACCGCCCTTTCGGCGCTGTTTGCGCTTTTAATTTGTTCTTCCGAGGCTGCCAGATTGCTAAAGGGTAACGATGCCCTCTTATTCCCGGGTTGCCCGGCTTGCATCCTCATGCGCCAAAACCAAAATGCGAGGAAGCAAAGGATCGTGATAATTAAAAGGGTGTCGTTCATGGTTTCTGACATACAATTAAGTATACATCATCCTGGTAAAAAAGCGGCGGTACGAATTGCATCACGGTAAATGTTACTATGGGGAGCAACGTTGCATCAAGGGAAATGTTACTTACCGATAGGCAAAAAAGCCAGTCGGAGGAGCAACATGATGAGTCTGAAAAGCAAGAGCGAGTTG
>JBARBA010000697.1:0-8906 GCA_049792555.1 Anaerolineales bacterium | reverse complement strand
CTACATGCCCTCCCCCTGGGTTTTGCACATCGCGCTCTACCTGGCGCTGACAGCCCTGATGATCTTCCTGACGATCCTGTTCGTGAAACGCCCGGACCGCTAAACAGCGAGAAAAAAAATGACGACTCTTACAGATTTGTCCCGAACCATGAACATCTGGGTGCGCTGGATGCGCGTCCAACGCGCCGCGACCTGGGCCTTGCGCGGGCTGGTCGGCGGACTGGCCCTGGCGCTCGCCGCCGGGCTGCTGGGGATGTTCGGAGCTTGGCTGCTGCGGGCGGAATTTATCGCGCTGGTCGTCGCTTTGGCCTTGATCCTGCCGCTCATCGCGGGAATCGTTGCCGGCCTGTGGCCGGTCGACCCCTTCAAAGCCGCCCGTTATTTCGACCGCGTCTTCCACTTGAACGAGCGCGTCAGCACGGCGCTGGAACTGAACCGCCAACACAAGAAGAGCGACTTGATCCAACAACAACTGGACGACGCCGTCCACGCAGCGCGGGCGGTGGAACCGGCGCGGGCGCTGCCCCTGCGTTTGCAAACCCGCGAGGCGTTGCTGACGCTGATCCTGGCGCTGTTGCTCGGCCTGACCTGGTTCAGGGGCGACGAGTTGTTCCAGGCTGCGCAACAGCAGCGCGAGGTGCAGCAGGCCGCCGCCGCGCAGGCCGCAAAAATCGAACAGATTTTGACGCAAGTCAAAAACAACGACACCCTGACGGAAGAACAAAAACAGGCCCTTTCCGCCCCGTTGGAGCAGACGTTGAACGAACTCAAAAACAACCCATCGCAGGAGGGTGCCGTCTCGGCGCTGACCAGCGCCGGGGAAAAGCTCCAGGCGCTGACCGACCCCGAAGCGCAGCAGATGTCCCAGGCGCTCAAAGACGCCGGGGGCCAGGCCGCCGCCCAAAAGGGCAGCCCGCTACAATCTGCCGGGGAAAAACTGGCGCAGGGCAACACCGTCGGGGCCGCAACCGACCTGGCGAACACGGACGTCAGCAAATTGAATGCGGCGCAGTCGCAGGCGCTTGCCAACCAGTTGGAGCAAATGTCGCAGGCGCTGGCGTCCACCAATCCGCAGTTGGCCGCCGATTTGAAGGCCGCCGCCCAGGCGCTCAAAAACGGCGACAGCGCCAAAGCGCAGCAGGCGCTGGATAAAGCGGCGCAATCCCTGGCAAACGCCGGCCAGCAGGTGGCGCAATCGCAGGCCGCCGGTCAGGCCGCGCAGCAAATGCAACAGGGCGCGGGCCAGATGTTGGCTGCCGGGGGCGGCGGTCAGCAGCAGACGGCGCAGTCCGGTCAGGGGCAGGGTCAAGGTTCCAGTCAAAACGGGCAAAACGGGTCGAGCAACTCCGGCAGCGGGCATGGACAGTCGCAGGGTTCCAGCGGCGCAGGCCAAGAGGCAGGCGCGTCCCCCATTCCGCAGGGCAACGGCCCCGGCAACGGCGGCGAATCGGCCTTCGAGCAAATCTACGCGCCCACCTTTTTGGGCGGCAACGGCGGTCAGCTCCTGCCCCTGCCGAATTCCGGTCAGCAAGGCCAGACCATCGGTCAAGGCCCCACGACGCCCGGCAGCCCCGGCCAAAGCCTGGTGCCGTACCAGCAAGTCTATTCGCAGTACGACCAGAGCTACCACCAGGCCATCGAGAGCGGCAACATTCCGTTCGCGTTTTTAGATACCATCCGAAACTATTTTGACTCGCTTAAACCTTAAAAGAGAACGCGGACGAACGCGGGTCAGGCGGATTCTCGCAGATTCTTTTAAGCTTTATCCGCGTTCATCCGCATCATCTGCGCCAATCCGCGTTCTCTCTTTTTTTCCAGGAGACTTACCCATGACCGACCCCATTTCCCCTGAACAATTCCGCCAGCTTGCCGGCAAGATCGAGAGCGAAGTGGGCCGCGTGATCGTCGGCCAGACGGACGTGGTGCGCCACGTGCTGGTCAGCATCCTGGCGGGCGGACACGTGCTGCTGGAAGGCGTGCCCGGCCTGGGCAAGACCATGCTGATCCGCACGCTCGGGCAGGCGCTCGACCTGAAATTCTCGCGCGTGCAGTTCACCCCCGACCTGATGCCCGCCGACATCCTCGGCACCGAGATTTTGGCAGACCAGGACGGCAAGCGCGAGTTCACCTTCCGCCCTGGCCCGATCTTTGCGAATTTGGTCCTGGCCGACGAGATCAACCGCGCCACGCCCAAGACCCAGTCCGCGCTGCTGGAGGCCATGCAGGAAGGCTCGGTGACGGTGGCGCAGCACACCTACCGGCTGGAAGAGCCGTTCTTCGTGATGGCCACGCAGAACCCGCTCGAAATGGAAGGCACCTATCCGCTGCCTGAAGCGCAGCTCGACCGCTTCTTCTTCAAAGTCAACGTGCTGCTGCCCGACGTGGCGCAGATGGCCGAAATCCTGGAGCGCACCACCGGCAGCGGCGTGACTGCTGCCGGGCGCGCCGCCTCAGGCGCGGACATCGTCCAAATGCGCGAACTGGCCCGCGCGGTACCGGCGGCTTCGCACGTCAAAGAGTACATCGCCACACTGATCCTTGCCACGCACCCCGATAACGTCCACGCCACTCCGCTGGTCAAAAAGTACGTGCGCTACGGCGTCTCCCCGCGCGGCGGACAGGCGCTGATGCTCGGCGCAAAAGTCACCGCGCTGCTGGCCGGGCGCTACAACGTGGCGTTCGAAGATATTCATGCGGTGGCGCTGGCCGCGCTACGGCACAGGCTGTTGTTGAATTTTGATGGGTTGGCGGAGGGGGTCAGTACGGATGAGGTGATTGGGGAGTTGCTTAAGTTGAAGGTTGAAGGTTAGAAGGTTTAAAGGAGTTGGCATGGATACTCTGGCAAACTATCGTAAAATCATTCAAGATGCCTTGCAAGAATATACAAACATAAAATACGCTTACGGCGATATTCGCAACGAAGCCTTGTTTGACCGGACGACGGATCGCTACATGATTATGTCCGTAGGCTGGGATGGTATGAAGCGCGTGCATGGCTGCTTGATCCATATTGACATTATTCAAGATAAGGTATGGATCCAACGCGACGGCACGGAAAGCGGCATCGCCAACGAACTGGTTGCCAATAGCATTCCCAAAGACCACATTGTGCTCGGCTACAAAGAACCGGACATTAGGAAATACACCGATTTCGCAGTGGCGTAAGGGTGAGTGCAAATGAGGTGATTGGGGAGTTGTTGAAGGAATTGGCGCAGTAAGAATTTCCCACGAGGTTTTCCGATGACATTAGCAACCGACGAAACCATTCTAAAAGACACTTGTTACTATTTGACCCCGGAATATGCAAAATCCTTTTGGGGTAAATACGTATGGCTGTATCAGAAAAAAGGAACGTTGCTACTTACTCGGAACTCGCTTGCCTTTCGTAATAAATCCTTCTCGATTGATATTCCGCTCAAAGCCATTTCAAGCATTGAAACCAAAACATTCTCACAGTTAGCCAAGCCAATCAAGCTTGCGCAAATCATCGTAAATTACGTTGAAAATGAAAAAGAAAGCACAATCCACCTCGTACCGCTAAAATCGCCATTTAAGCCGGTATGGGATACCAACAAAGTTATTACAGGGTGGGTGGAAAGATTTGAGCAAACCCCTGAGTTATCTGGACGCATCAAGCGACCTTTGCAAATTCCTCCACAGCCAGCCAAATGGAAAATAGCATTATTCAAATCTGTCGTCGTCCTCTATTTGTTATTTGCATTTTCAACACTCGCTTGGGGGTGGTTTACACTTAATTGGGGTTCTTTTCAAACACCCGTGCTTACCGAAAAATCATCCATTCAAGATTCGTCGTCCAGGATACTAAAAACGCTATTGAGAAAAGATGATTTTCCCGGCAATTGGGAATGGGCAAACATCACCAGAAAACAACCAAGCCACTCCCCATTTTCAGATACAGGCATGGATAGCGCATTTACTGACCTTAATGCCAAAGTTCCACAGTTCATTATATTCAAGCATTATGTCTATATAACGCAGTGGGCAGAACTATACGATTCGCCTATGTCTGAAACCCAATTCAAGGAACGAATCCCTATTGTAAATGGGGACGAAACGTCGTTTGCCCCGCAGGTGAATAAAGCTGGGAAATATACTTATGCCATGTGCGAAAAAGGGTCCGACTTTTATTCTTGTACTGTTTCTACTGGCTACGAACGTGTTGTGTCTTCGATTATGACAATCACTCCCCAGCAGTTTGGCGAGCAATTTACGATAGACCTTCTTAATTCCATGGTCAAAATAACAGACCAGAGAGTTAGCGAAAATTTCCCGTAAAAAAACGTGACGCCACATTATACAAGATGGCAAGGAGTAAATAATGAAACCGGACAACGATTTTCTGCGGGAATATCTGATAGACGCGCGGGAGGAAATGAAGTGGCGAAGAGATTTTGAATTTCGATTATTGCAGTTCCTTTTACTGTTTTATCCAGTGATTGGAACGGCAATGGTAACGCTGTATCAAAGCACAATAACACCTCAGGTTTACCTGATATTATCCGTTGGCGCATCGTTATTTATCCTACTAACTGCGATACTTGTAGTGTATAGGATCAATGTTGAACATAAATCCTACGCTGATTTGGGAAAAACAGTCCAAAAAATCTGGACACATTTTAAGTTATTCGAGCAAGGAGCATATCTGAAAGATGATGCAATATTGCCCGATATACTCCGCGACCCCCAGAAGGGTTTTGGTCAGGGGCAGGGTTATAAGAGAACTCTTTGGTTGATGTGGATTATTACTGTGGCAATCATGGCGTTGATACTTTCACTTGGTATTCTCAAAATTTTATAACGATAGACAAACAACCTGTTCTCTATTCTCCAATATCGAATATCCGACATACGCCCTTATTATGCAACCCATCCCCACCAGCCTTGCCCCGTTCTTCCAGGAATACGACCTCGCGGCCCTGGACCCGCAAAAAGACGCGCACACCATCATCGAGCGCGCCCTGCAATTTGGCGACCGCGCCGAGTTGCGCTGGCTGTTCAGCGTATACTCGCAAGAACAAATCGCCGCATGGGTCAGGCAGTTTGGCAAGGAGAAACTTCCGCAGCCGCACCGCGCCTTTTGGCAACTTATTTTGGATGTAACCGAATGAACCCATTATTCTGGAACACTGTCACGGATGACATGCGCCTTGTCCTGGCCGAATTCTCACGGAGCGCCATCGCCGAGCGTTTTTACCTCGCAGGAGGCACCGCCCTGTCCCTGCAAATTGGGCATCGGCTCTCGGTAGACCTGGACTTTTTCTCTCCAAGCGAAGATATCCCTGCCGTCCGGCCCGCGCTGGAGAACTCGCTTGCCAACTTGGCTTCTATATTGGCAGACTCTTCGTGGGGCAACCTTGTTTATCTTGCAAAGAATGTGCGAGTGGGCTTTTATGGATACGGCTTTCCGCTCGTTGCGCCTTTGGTGGAAGCCGAGGGGATACGGCTGGCATCCATCGAAGATATTGCCTTGATGAAACTCGACGCCATGCTCTCGCGCGCCGCGCGCAAAGACTTTTACGATCTTTACTTCATCTGCAAAAACATGGCGCTCAAACAAATCTTCAAGCAAGCGCGCCAAAAGTACCCATCCATTCGAGACTTTGAATCCCAGGCCACCAAGCGGCTGGTTTATTTCGAAAATGCCGAAAAGGAAAGTGAGCCATCCCTGCTCGAAAAAGTCTCGTGGCAAACTGTAAAAGAATATTTCACACAACAAGCCAAAGAGATCGAACAAAGCTGGCTGCGCTAATCTCTACTCTCTATTCTCTCAAATCATGCTCTTCGACGAACCCACCCTCCGCAAACTGAACCAACTCACCCTGGTCGCATCGCGTGTCCGCGCGGGCGGCATCCAGGGCGATAGGCGTTCCACCAAACGCGGCAGCAGCGTGGAGTTTGCCGATTACCGCAACTACACCCCCGGCGACGATCTGCGTCGCCTCGACTGGAATATCTACGCCCGGCTCGACCGCCCCTTCGTCAAGCTCTTCGAAGAAGAAGAAGACTTGTCGGTCACGATCCTGCTGGACGGTTCGCGCTCGATGGATTGGGGAGAAAGCGAACAAAATAAATTCAACTACGCCCTGCGGCTAACCGCCGGGCTGGGCGCGGTGGCGCTCGATGCGGGCGACCAACTTTCGGTCGTCTTCCTGCAAGACGGGCGCGTCGCGGCGGACTTCGGGCCTTCGCGCGGCAGCGCGGCGCTGGCGCGGCTCTTCGGTTTTTTGGAAGGACTGCATCCCGGCGGCCAGACTGACCTGAACGCCGCCCTGCGCCAGGCGCTCGTCAAACCGCGCCGCCCCGGCCTGGTCATCCTGATTTCCGACTTGCTCTCCGCCGAAGGCTACGAAAGCGGCCTGCGAGAGTGGCTGGGCCGCGGACACCAGGCCGCGCTGATCCACGTGCTCGCGCCCGACGAACTCGACCCGCCCCTGGCCGGCGACCTGCAACTGGTGGACGTCGAAACCGGCCACGAACAGGATGTCTCGCTCGACGGCGGTCTACGCAACCTGTACCGCGAACGCGCCCGCGCCTGGGTGCAATCCACCCAAACCGACTGCCGCAAACGCGGAGTCCGCTACCTCAACCTGACCACCCGCCAGCCCTGGGATCAGGCCCTCTTGCTCGACATGCGCCGCGCAGGGATTGTCAAATGATTCAAATCTTTATCCACGAAGTTCACGAAGGACACGAAGTTTTAAAAGCTTTAAAGTTTTCCGGTTCTTTGGTGTACGGTAGAGCAAAAGCTAAAATAGAACGCGGATGCTCACAGGTTGAGCGGATTTTCGCTGATTTTTTTAGGTATATCCGCGAAAATCCGCCTAATCCGTGTCACCCGCGTTCTATCCCCCACGCGATACCAGAGAGCCAGCTTTTCTTCGTGATCTTCGTGTCCTTCGTGGATGATAGGGGGGAAAAATGCAATTCCTAACCCCCATCGGGTTCCTCCTGGCGGCCCTGGTCGCCCCGATCATCCTGCTCTACATGCTCAAACTGCGCCGCAAACAGGCGCAGGTCTCTTCAACGCTGCTCTGGGAACGCCTGCTGCGCGACCAGCAGGCCAACGCCCCCTGGCAAAAGCTCAAACGCAACCTGCTGCTCTTCCTGCAACTGCTCATCCTGGCCGCGCTAGTGTTCGCCTGCGCGCGCCCCGCGCTCCAGACTCCCGCGGTGGCATCCGGCTCGGTCGTCGTCCTGCTGGACGCATCCGCCTCCATGAGCGCCAGCGACGTGGCCCCCTCGCGCTTCGAGACGGCCCGCCAGGTCGTCCAAACCCTGATCGACGGCCTTTCGGGCGACTCGCGCATGACCCTGATCCTGGTCAGCGGGACGCCCCACGCCCTGGCCGCGTCCGAAACGGATCACGCCGTCCTGAAAAAGGCTCTATCCGCAGCCAACCCTACCCAGGGCAGCGCGGACTGGCAATCGGCCTTTGCCCTGGCTGCCGGGGCCGCACACGGCGAGCAGGCCGTCACCACCCTGATCGTCTCCGACGGCGGCCTGCCTGCCGGGCTGCCCGCCCTGCCCGGCGAGGTGCGCTACGTGCCGGTGGGCACTGCCGCCGATAACCTGGCGATCACCGCCCTGGCCCTGCGCCCGTCGGCCAAAGGCCCGCAACTCTTCGCCGAAGTCACCAATTACGCCGCAAGCGACCACGCCATTTTGCTCTCGATCTACCTGGGAGACAAGCTGGTCGACGCCCGCCAGTTCAACCTGAAACCCGGAGCCAGCCAAAGCCTGACACTGGACGACCTGTCGACTGCGCCGGGCGTCTACAAAGCGCACATTTCGCGCCCCGACGATAACGCCGCCCCCGACGCCTTCCCGCTCGACGATACGGCCTTCGCCGTCTACCAGGCCTCGTCTGCCCGGCGGGTGCTGCTCGTTTCGAAGGGCAATCTCTTCCTTGAGCAGTTGCTGGCCGCGCTGCCGGGCATCCAACCCTTCCGCGCCCTGCCCGGCAAAGACGGCGCGCTGCAAATCCCCAACGAACCTTTCGACCTGACCGTGCTGGACGGCGTCACCCCGGCGCAACTGCCTGCGGGCAGCCTGTTGTTCGTCAACCCGGTGTCCAACCCGCTCTTCCAGGTCGGCGCGCCCTTCAAGGACATGAAAAACGTCCAGGTGCGCGAGAACCCCCTGACGCGCTTCGTCGATTGGAGCAACGTCCACATCCTGCAAGCCAAAACCGTCCAACTCCCCTCCTGGGCCGACGCGCTCATCACCGCCGACGCCGGGCCGTTGGTCTTCGCCGGGACGGTCGACAGCCGCCGCGTGGCCGTCGTGACCTTCGACCTGCGCGAAAGCGACCTGCCCCTGCAAGTGGCCTACCCCATCCTGTTCAGCAACCTGATCAACGACCTCGTCCCGCCCGGCGCGTTCGACGCCGCGCAGCCGCTGCATCCGGGCGATAGCCTGTCCATCGCGGCGCAGTCGGGCGTGGATCAGGTCGTCGTCGCCTCGCCGTCGAACGTGGCCTACACGCTCACGCCCGGCGCAAGCGGCTACACCTTCACCGCCACCGACGAACTCGGCTACTACGCCGTCAACTTTATCACCAAAGGCGTCAGCAAAGCCGAATACTTTGCCGTCAACCTGTTCGACCCCGCCGAATCCGACATCCGCGTGCGTCCAACCATCCAGGTTGGCCGCGCCGCCGTCACATCCGCCGCCCCCCAAAAAATCGGCCAACTCGAACTCTGGCCCTGGCTGGCCGGGCTGGCCCTGCTGGCGCTGCTGATCGAATGGCAGATGTACCATCGCCGCTGCATTCCCTTTCTCTCCAATTTGCCCTTTGGATTTTGGGGGAAAACGGGAGGAAGATTATGACCGGGCTTTTGCAAAGCTCCCCAGGAGCCGACCCGTATGTCGGGATTAATCCCGAC
>JBARBA010000696.1:0-1828 GCA_049792555.1 Anaerolineales bacterium | reverse complement strand
CAGCACCGCTGCCTACTCAACCACCAAATATTGAGAAGTTACCTCTGTCATGTGAAATTGAAAAGAATCTACGAAGGAACCGGCAAAATCGGGCATGAAAAAAAGCATATGGCTCAAGCTTACCTTTTTCGAAGATGAGCAGGCTGAAACAGGCCGCGAGTCTTGGAAAATTAAAATTACCGGCCCGTTAGGGATCAGCATTACGCTCCTGGCCGAAAAAATGCCCATCGAAGAAGAGATCGCGGCGACACCTGGTGAGAAAAGCTCCGCAGCCCAATTCGGCCCCCTCCACAATATTCAAGAAGCAGCGAGCGCAAAATGGGAAGGGTTCACGGCTTGGTGCAGTTCCATCCCCGGCTGGCTGAGAAAAACAGGCACGGCAAAGAAGGACAGAGTCGTAACCTGGTTCAAATCCCCCCAAAACGCTCTATTTTCCATCTGCATTCTGATCTACCTGCTGATCCGCCTGATTGGGCTGACGAATTACCCGGTTTATTTCAGCTTCGACGAGGCCAATCCCACCATCCTGGCCTCCGATTTCCTGCGCGACGGTTTCCATAACTACGCCGGCGACCTGTTCCCACCGTTTTTCCAGAACATCAATAATTACAGCCTCGGAACGACCGTCTACATCCAACTTGCGCCCCTGTTAATCTTTGGCCGTTCGGACTATGTCATCCGGCTCACATCCGTGCTGGTGGGGTTGATCGGCGCAATGTGCGTCTCCCTGGCCTTGCGCGATATATTCCGCGCCCGCTATTGGTGGGCCGGCATCCTGGTCCTTTCGGTCATCCCGGCCTGGTTCCATCACTCCCGCACCGCGTACGAAATGGTGACGTTCGTCTCGTTTTACAGCGCCATGTTGTATTGTTACTGGTTGTACCGGTTGCGTAATCCCGCCTATCTTTACGCCGCCGTCCCTTTTGCGGCGCTCGCATTTTACGCTTACGCGCCCGGGCAGGCGCTTGTCCCGTTGACGATCCTTGTTCTGTTTATTCTGGATTTTCCCTACCATGTTCGCAAGGGCGCTTTTGGGATCGGCGGCGCAGAGATTGGCGCTGTGCTTTTCTATCCGTATGTCAGCTTCCAGGTCAAGCATTTCTCGGATACGACGGGGTATTTACATAACCTGGAATCTTACTGGGTGCAGAACCTGCCTCTCACCGAAAAAATAAGCATTTTCCTGGGTCGGTACCTGTTCCACCTCAACCCGGTGTATTGGTTCGCTCCCGCCTACGATGTGACCCCCGCCGACGGCGTGTTGCACATCATGAAAGGGTATGGGCATCTCGGTTTTTTGCTGCTGCCCTTTTTGGCATGGGGCTTGTGGTTGTTGGCGCGCCGCCTGCGGCAGCCGGAATACCGCGTCCTGCTGGCTGCCTTGCTGATTGCCCCGGTGGGGGCCTCGCTGGTGCTCTCACCGAGCAGTATTACCCGCGCCCTGGTGATGGTCATCCCGGCGGCGCTGATCGCCTCAATTGGGCTGGACGACCTGCTCGGCAAGCTGGCCGACCGGTTTTATCCAAACCGATCCATGCTTGTGCCTGTTGCCCTGTTAGTTGTTTTGCTCTCTGTTAACACTTACATGCTTTGGGATGTGCTCAATAACGGCACATCGTGGTTCGATGCGAACGTGGTGCAATTTGGAGCGAGCAAGGTCTTCCCGGCGCTGAAAGCGGAATTGAAGGCCGCGCCGAATGCCCATGCGGTCATTTCACCCAACTGGATGATGAATGGCGATGTGGTGGCGCGCCTCTATATGGGGGATAATGCCAACATCAGTTTCAATTCCACCTATGATTACGCCCAAAGAATGCTGCCCCTGGAA
>JBARBA010000695.1:0-10215 GCA_049792555.1 Anaerolineales bacterium | reverse complement strand
GCCATTTATTTCGCCAACAGAGACGTCACAACAGGTGGTGTTGCCCACAGATTCCATCATCCAGACTCAGTGTCCTGAGATTTCGACCCAATTTACGCCGGGCGATTTTACAAAAGGCATACTCGTGTACGATCATGGTTCTGCTCTGCTGAACTTACAAACCGGTGAAAAATCATCCTTGGATGGCGGCGCCACAATTTCGCCTGCCAGGGATCAAGTCGAAATCTATACCGGTGATCCCAATACCCTTAAACCTTTTCTGATTGTGCGCAAAATCGGCGACCCGACTCCGATAGAACTGCAGTTTCCCAAGGGAACGATTAACGATCTGGGCTGGCTGGACGAAGAGCGTTTGCTTTTTCAAGTCGAAAGTGCCGTCTCCCCCCCCTATGGGCTTGTGACGCTCAATCCTTTTACAGGCGAGACGCAGCAATTCAGCCCCCAATTCCCAAATCTCTCACCGGATGATGAATACTGGTATCCGCTCGGGCCAGCAGTCTTTGACCGAACGCTGGATTACGTTCTTTATATCAGCCAGGAAGCAAAGGCAAAAACCAACCAGTATGTATTCTGGCAAATATCCGCAAGGAAAATGCTGGCCTCGCTGCCCGGCAGTTCTTATCGTTGGCCCGAGTTGGTGTCAGGACAGGGCGTCGAAGTCGATAGCGTCAGCCACCACCCACCCGCCTGGTCCCCGGACGATACCAGGGTCGCCGTCATCAGCGCTGCGCCCCAAAAATCGACCGGCGTTGACGAAATCTTTGCCCTCACCAAAAACGGAGAAATCCAACGCCTGACTTATTTTGCCAAGCATTATGACAAGGCCAAAATCAGAACCTTGAGCTGGTCGCCGGATGGGAAATCGATTGCTTTTTGGGCGACGCTTGACCCGGGGCCTTATCCGCTCGAACCGCACACCGATCAAAATGAGCGTCTGGCAATCTTGAATACAGAAACGCTCGACCTTACGATCTACTGCATCTCCGGCGATAGCTTTGGGCTGGAACATATGACCGCCAACTTTATTGCGACGGAACCGCCTGGCCCGGTCTGGTCGCCGGATGGCAAACAGATTGTTATCGAAAACCGTTATACAGAGAAGGATGGTCGCACGATCATATTGGATATTCCGGGTAATACCGCCGTCCAGATCGGACAGAATCTTGCGCCAGTGGGCTGGATGACAGGCATGCCTTAGCGCAACATTTCATGTCTGGCAAGTTGCCCGACCAGCGTTAATCAGGGCAACATCCCCCCAAAAAAACGTCGGGGCTGCTCGTCGCCCAACAGGCAGACACGCACCCGTCATGTTATAGAAACAAACCTGCGCTGGCGTTGACAAACATGCAAACCGGGATCGGCAAATTGCCGATCCCGGTTTGTGATATCTGCCTGCCTGCTTATGGCACGCTGTTGTCGTCGGTTGCAAAATACAGGCGCAATTGGGTCAGGCCGAACTTGTTGATGTTGCGCAGTTCGGCAGCGTTCAGGTTATTCGTATACCAGCCAACAGACGGTATCTTATTGAAGTACCCCACCCGGGGCGCCGAAATCTATCAATTGCAGGGCAGCCGCGCCGAAGGCACCTTTGCGGATGTCGGTCTGCTGTTTTCGCTCGATTCGAGAATCCAGCCGTCCTGCGCAACGATGGCCTTGAACGTTCGAAATTTCATGCCGCTATACAGGAACGAATAGGATAATCACGCCTTTTCTTTGTCGCAGCATCGCGCTCGTGCGGTTCGATGCAGTTAAGTCAACGAGCAAATTCTGGTGATTACCCACAAGTCTGAAAATCGCTCACTTTGCCAATTTGCGCCAAGCTTTTGCCCCCAAATATGCCACTTGCAAGGGCTTGTTCTACCTAAATATGGGGGCACAAAAGATGTGGATAATCACCAGGCAAATTCACCCCATATGCTCCAACTCCTGCCACCTTTGGTAGGCGCTGGTCAATTCTTCATCCAGTTCCTTAAGCCGCCGGGCGGCCTGGGAGATGGCGTCGCTCTCCTGTTGGTAAAAGCCGGGGTCGGCCATGGACAGGGTCAGGCGGTGCTGCTCGGCTTCGAGGCGCTCGATGTAAACGGGCAGTTCGGCCAGTTCGCGCTTTTGGGCTTCGAGGGCGCGCTGCTCCTTGTAAGTGAGTTTGCGCGGGGTGGCGGGGTCGCTTTCGGGGGCAGGGGCGGGCATCGTTTTTCTGGGTTTCTCTACAGCGGGAGGGACATTTTCGGCTTCGCGCTGCGCCTGCCAGTCGTCGTACCCGCCCACCGTTTCGCGCGCGCCTCCCGCGCCGTCCAGGGCCAGGGTGCTGGTGACGAGATTGTTCAGGAAAGCCCGGTCGTGACTGACCAACAGCAGCGTGCCGCTGTAATCCAGCAGCATACTTTCCAGGATTTCGAGCGTTTCGATGTCCAGGTCGTTGGTGGGTTCATCGAGCACGAGCAGGTTGGTGGGCCGGGTGAACAGGCGCGCCAGCAGCAGGCGGTTGCGCTCCCCGCCGGAAAGGGCGCTGATGGGAGCCTGTACCCGGTCTTTGGTGAACAGGAAATCTTCCAGGTAGCCGACCAGGTTGCGGTCTTTGCCGTTGATTGTGATCGTATCGCGCCCCTGGCCGACGTTATCCAGGATGGATTTGCTTTCATCCAACTGCGCGCGCAGTTGGTCGAAATAGGCGATCTCCAGGTTCGCGCCGTGACTGACCTCGCCCTGCTGGGGTGCCAGTTCGCCGATCAGGATGCGCAGCAGCGTCGTTTTGCCCGAACCGTTGGGGCCGATGATGCCGATCCTGTCGCCGCGCTGGATGACGGTGGAAAAATCGCGCACGATGGGCCGGTTTCCAAAAGAATAACTGACTCCTTCCACTTCGATCACCAGCCTGCCGGAGCGGCGCTCGTCCTGGATCTGGATGCGCGCTTTACCCAGCAGTTCGCGGCGCTGGCTGCGCATCTCGCGCAGGCGCTTGAGGGCGCGCACGCGGCCTTCGTTGCGGGTGCGGCGCGCCTCGATCCCCCGGCGGATCCACTGCTCCTCCTGGGCCAGCTTCTTGTCGAAGTTGACGTTTTGCTCCGCTTCGGCAGAGAGCATGGCTTCCTTGCGCTTCACGAAGGTGGCGTAGTCGCAATTCCAGTCGAAGAGACGCCCGCGGTCCAGTTCGACGATACGGGTGGTCAGCTTTTGCAAAAACTGCCGGTCGTGGGTCACAAACAGCAGCGTCCCGCCCCAACGTTTCAGGAAATCTTCCAGCCAGCCAATCGAGTCGATATCCAGGTGGTTGGTTGGCTCGTCCAACAGCAGCAGGTCGGGATTGGTCGCCAGTCCGCGCGCCAGCAGCACCCGGCGCTTCAAACCCGCCGAAAGCATTTCGAAGCGGGCCGTTGGGTCAAGTTGCATGCGCGAGATGACCTGCTCCACCTGGATCTGATCGCGCCAGTGCGCCTCGGCGTTGGCGCTTGCGCCCGCCGCCAGGCTGCCGGTCACGATTTCGGCGACCGTCCCGGTCAACCCCTGGGGAACTTCCTGCGGCAGGTAGGCGGCGCGCAGGTTTTGCTGGCGGGCCACCACGCCGCTTTCGGGCAGAATATCGCCGTTCACCAGTTTCAGCAGCGTGGATTTTCCCATACCGTTGCGGCCCAGCAGGCCCAGCCATTCGCCGCGTTCGATTTGCAGGTTGATTTTTTCGAGCAACAGCGGCCCGCCAAAACCGAGGCTGACTTCTTGCATACTAATTAATGCCATGTGGTATATTTCCTTCTGGCAGAGAATATACTATGGATTGGCGGAAGATAACAATGTGCTTGATGTGGATTTCGGCTTTTCGCGCTCGTCGTGTTCTGGTTCAATAGCAACTCCATGTCAGATGTAATATTACCCGGATGGGTAGTGCAGAACTGACCCATTCGGGGTACAATCACACAAATATGACCGTTCTTGGGGTATATTCTGGCGGCCTGTCAATCGCCTGATAGGGCGAAGAAATTTGCCGCAAAAAGTGTTATGTATATTTCTGCATCAAATACCAGCCGACCCGCCAGATATCGTATACTTGCCAGACAGTGTATCTGGCGCACAAACCCACTGAACGGTTATCGATTTATTAGACATCTTACATAAGCAGGTAGTAGTAGCGGCTTCAGTCGCTCCACCACCGCATAGTCAACGGCTGAAGCCGTTACTACGAAAGTGTTTTTTGAGTTATGCAAGAGGTCTATTCATATAGCACCCAAACCAACCCGGTTAGGAAAAGCGAGAAGACTATGTCCCATTCCGATGAAAGCCCCCAGCAACACCCCGGCTTCCCCAAAAAACAGGGCCTTTACGACCCACAATACGAGCACGATTCGTGCGGCATCGGGTTTGTCGTCAACGTCAAGGGCGAGAAGTCGCACCAGATTGTGCGTGACGCCGTTACCGTACTGACCAATTTGACGCACCGCGGGGCGCAGGGCGCAGAGCCGAATACAGGCGATGGGGCCGGCATTTTAGTGCAAATTCCGCACGCCTTTTTGCAAAAGAAGGTTGCGCGCAGAGGCTTTACGCTTCCCGATCCCGGCCAATATGGAGTAGGCGTTGTCTACCTGCCGCCCGACCCCACCCACTGGCGCGCAGTTGAAATCCAGTTCGAAAATATCATTGCCGGGGAAGGTCAGCGTGTGCTAGGCTGGCGCGGCGTGCCCGTCAATAACACCGCCCTGGGGATCACCGCCAAACGCGGCGAGCCAAAGATGCGGCTGGTATTCATTGCCCGCAACCCGAACATCCCTGACGACATGGCCTTCGAACGCAAGCTGTTCATCATCCGCAAACGCGCCGAAAACGAAATCCGCTACGGCGGCAAGTTCGAAAACGGCAAATTCTTTTACGTCCCCAGCCTGTCTTACAAGACCATGGTTTACAAAGGCATGTTGGTTTCCGACCAGTTGGATGCCTACTTCCCCGACCTGGCCGACCCCGATTTTGTGAGCGCGCTTGGGATGGTGCATTCACGCTTCAGCACCAACACCTTCCCAAACTGGGAACGCGCGCATCCTTATCGTTACGTTATTCACAACGGTGAAATCAATACCCTGCGCGGCAACGTCAACTGGCTGCGGGCGCAGGAAGAGATGCTCGAATCGGAACTGTTTGGCAGCGAAATCAAGAAAGTATTGCCCATCATCCAGCCGGACGGCAGCGACACGGCCATGTTCGATAACACGCTCGAGTTCCTGGTGATGGCCGGACGTTCCCTGCCGCACGCCATGATGATGATGATCCCGGAGCCGTGGTCGCACCACGAAACCATGAGCGACGAGAAGAAGGCTTTCTACGAGTACCACGCCAACCTGATGGAACCCTGGGACGGCCCGGCGGCGATCGGTTTTTCGGACGGGATTGTCATCGGCGCGTTGCTCGACCGCAACGGGTTGCGCCCGGCCCGCTACTGCGTCACGAAAGACAATAAAGTGGTGCTGGCGTCCGAAGTGGGCGTGCTGGATATTGCGCCCGAAAACGTGGCCTATAACGGCCGCCTGGAGCCGGGCAAGATGCTCCTGGTGGATACCGCCGAAGGCCGCATCGTCAGCGACGAAGAGCTAAAAAACAAGATGGCAAAGGAGCACCCGTACCGCGACTGGTTGAACAAATACCAGGTGCGCCTGGCAGATTTGCCCCCGGCAAACCCCGAAAACGTTCCGCATACCGACTTCAAAACCGTGTTCCAGCGCCAGGAAGCTTTCGGATATACGGACGAAGACCTGCGCATTATCCTGGGGCCGATGGCTGAAAACGCAGTCGAACCGGTCGGCTCCATGGGCAACGATGCGGCGCTGGCCGTCCTTTCCAACAAACCCAAGCTGCTCTATAGCTACTTCAAACAGCTTTTTGCGCAGGTCACAAACCCGCCGATTGACTCGGCCCGCGAGGAGATTGTGATCGCCACCGAAGTCATGGTCGGCGTGGAGAGCAACCTGCTCAAACCCGTCCCGCAGAGCTGCCACCAGATCCGCTTTGAATATCCCATCCTGACGAACGAGGAACTGGCGCAACTGCGCCATACGCGCATCCCCGGTTTTATGTCGACGACGCTGCCGATCCTGTTCAAAGCCGATTCCGGCGGCGCAGGACTGGAGCGCGGACTCGAAGCGCTTTTCCAGGCTGCCGATGCAGCCGTGGCGCGCGGGATCAACCTGCTGTTCCTTTCAGACCGGGGCGTGGACCGCGAAAACAGCCCCATCCCGGCGCTGCTGGCGGTTGCCGGGCTGCACCACCACCTCGTCCGCCAGGGCACCCGCACCCGGGTCGGTTTGATTTTGGAAAGCGGCGAACCGCGCGAAGTGCATCACTTTGCAGCGCTCATCAGCTACGGCGCAACCGCCATCAACCCGTACCTGGCCTACGAATCGATTGAAAACATGATCGCCGAGGGCGTTTTGACCGGCGTCGACCCGCAGAAAGCGCTCAAGAATTACATCAAGGCGTCCATCAAAAGCGTGGTCAAGATCATGTCCAAGATGGGGATTTCGACCATCCAGAGCTACTGCGGCGCGCAGATTTTCGAGGCGCTGGGCGTCCACCAAAGCGTCATCCAGAAATACTTTACCGGCACGCCTTCCCCCATCGGCGGCATTGATATTGAGATCATCGCCAAAGAAGCCCAAATGCGGCACAGGCAGGCTTACCCCGAACGTTCGGCCAACGGTCACACCTTGCCGATCGGCGGCGAATACCATTGGCGCAGCGAGGGCGAGTATCACCTGTTCAACCCGCAGACCATCCACTTCCTCCAAAAGGCCTGCCGGACAAACGACTTTGCGGTTTTCAAGCAATACAGCCGTTTGATCGACGACCAGTCCACCAATTTGGGAACGTTGCGCGGGCTGTTTGAGCTCAGGCTGAATTCCGCTCCCGTGCCGCTGGACGAGGTGGAATCGGTGGAGTCGATTTGCCACCGCTTCAAGACCGGCGCAATGAGCTATGGCTCCATCAGCAAGGAGGCGCACGAATCCCTGGCGATTGCCATGAACCGCATCGGCGGACGCAGCAACAGCGGCGAGGGCGGCGAAGACCCCGCCCGTTTCATTCCCGATGAAAACGGCGACTCGCGCATGAGCGCCATCAAACAGGTGGCATCGGGCCGTTTCGGCGTGACCAGCGACTATTTGGTCCACGCCCGCGAGTTGCAGATCAAGATCGCGCAAGGCGCCAAGCCCGGCGAGGGCGGGCAACTTCCGGGGCGCAAGGTCCATCCGTGGATCGCCAAAGTTCGTTTTTCCACGCCAGGCGTCGGGTTGATCTCGCCCCCGCCCCACCACGACATTTACTCCATCGAGGACCTGGCCGAATTGATCCACGATCTCAAGATGGCCAATTCGGATGCGCGCATCAATGTCAAACTTGTCTCTGAGATCGGCGTCGGCACGATTGCGGCGGGCGTGGCCAAGGCTCATGCGGACGTGGTGCTGATCAGCGGTTACGACGGCGGCACCGGCGCTTCGCCGGTCAGCAGCATCAAACATGCCGGCCTGCCCTGGGAACTGGGCGTGGTGGAAACGCACCAGACCCTCGTCTTGAACAACCTGCGCGACCGCATTGTGGTCGAAACCGACGGCCAGCTCAAGACCGGGCGCGACGTGGTCATCGCCGCCTTGCTGGGCGCTGAAGAGTTTGGCTTTTCCACCGCCCCGCTGGTGACGCTGGGCTGCATTATGATGCGCGTCTGTCACCTGGATACCTGCCCGACGGGTGTGGCGACCCAGGACCCCGTGCTGCGCGCCAATTTTTCCGGCGACCCGCAGTATGTGGTCAACTTTATGCACTTTATTGCCCAGGAGATGCGCGAGTTGATGGCCCAGCTTGGCTTCCGCACGGTCAACGAAATGATTGGTCGCGTCGACAAGATCGAAGTTTGTCCTGCCGTCGACCATTGGAAAACGCACGGCCTGGATTTCTCCCAGGTGCTTTACAACCTGGAAGCGGATGAAGACGTGGGTCTGTACTGCCAGGTGAAGCAGAATCACGGCCTGGAAAAATCGCTCGACAAGCAAATCCTGCTCGATTTGTGCAAACCGGCGCTCGAAGAGGGCAAACGCGTCTCTGTCACGCTCCCCATCCACAACGTCAACCGCGTGGTGGGGGCCATGCTCGGCAGCGCAATCACCCGCCGCTGCGGCCCGGCGGGCTTGCCCGAAGACACGATCCGGCTCCACTTCCAGGGGTCGGCGGGGCAAAGTTTCGGGGCCTTTATTCCCCCGGGCCTGACGCTTGAACTGGAAGGCGAGTCGAACGACTACGTCGGCAAGGGCCTTTCGGGCGGCAAGCTCATCGTTTATCCGTCCACCAAAGCCACCTTTGTGGCCGAGGACAATATCATCATCGGTAACGTGGCTTTTTATGGGGCCACCAGCGGACAGGCTTACATCCGCGGCATCGCCGGCGAACGCTTCTGCGTGCGCAACAGCGGCGTCAACGCGGTGGTCGAAGGCGTGGGCGATCACGGCTGCGAGTACATGACCGGCGGACGGGTGGTCGTGCTGGGGCGCACAGGCCGCAACTTTGCGGCGGGCATGTCCGGCGGGATTGCCTATGTGTTTGACGAAAAGGGCGAATTCCCGCCAAACTGCAACAAAGAAATGGCGATCATGGAAGCCTTGAGCGACCCCGCCGAAATCGAAGACGTAAAAGCCATGGTTAAGCGTCACGCAGACTATACCCAAAGCGCCGTCGCGCAGCGGGTGCTGGCCAACTGGTCGACTGCCTTGCCGAAATTCGTCAAGGTAATCTCGAAGGATTACAAACGCGTGCTGCAGGCTTTCGATGAAGTCCGGCGCAGCGGGCTGACCGGCGACCAGGCGATCATGGCGGCCTTCGAGCTGAACAAGAATGACCCGGCGCGCGTGACCGGCAACTAATATCGGACTGTAACTGTTCAGCCACTTCAATAAATTTGTCATTGCGAGGGCGTCAGCCCGAAGCAATCCCGTCTAACCTGCAAACAATTGTTTGAATGAATACACGAGATTGCTTCGTCGCTGGGGAACGCTCCTCGCAATGACATGCCTGGAAATAATGGTTATTTCGGCATCAATAGGATTTTGTCAATCGATGAGCTTGCCGAGGAGATGAACAACATGGCAAAACCAACTGGATTTATGGAATACGAGCGGGAACTGCCTCCCGACCGCGCTCCAAAGGAACGCATCAACGACTGGCAGGAGTTTCATTTACACTCCCCTGAAAAGAAACTGCAAGACCAGGCGGCGCGCTGCATGGACTGCGGCATTCCTTTCTGCCACACCGGAACCATGCTCAACGGCATGGCAAGCGGGTGTCCGGTCAACAACCTGATCCCTGAGTGGAACGACCTGGTCTACCGCGGGCTGTGGAAGCAGGCCCTGGAGCGCTTGCTCCAGACCAACAACTTCCCCGAATTTACCGGGCGCGTCTGCCCCGCGCCCTGCGAAGGCTCCTGCACTCTGGGTATCATCGACCCGGCCGTCACGATCAAAAGCATCGAATGCGCGATCATCGACAAAGGCTTTGCAGAAGGCTGGATCGTCCCCGAACCGCCCGCCACCCGCACCGGCAAAAAGGTGGCCGTGGTCGGCTCCGGCCCGGCGGGGCTGGCCTGCGCCGCGCAGTTGAACCGGGTGGGGCACGCCGTAACGGTCTTCGAGCGCGCCAACCGCATTGGCGGGTTGCTGACCTACGGCATCCCGAACATGAAACTGGACAAGCAAACCGTCCAGCGCCGCGTGAATTTGCTGGCCGCCGAGGGCGTTACCTTTGTCGTCGATACCGAAGTGGGCAAAGACTACCCTGCGGAAAAGTTGCAAACAGATTTTGACGCCGTCGTGCTGTGCGGCGGCGCGACCAAACCCCGCGACCTGCAAGTGGAGGGGCGCACTCTCAAGGGCATCCACTTTGCGATGGAGTTTTTACACACCAACACCCGCCGCCTGCTGGACGGCGTTGGGCCTGCGCTGGCCCCCTGGGAAAAGCGCGACGGCTATGGACAATACATTTCCGCCGCAGGCAAAGACGTGGTGGTGATCGGCGGCGGCGATACCGGCACCGACTGCGTCGGCACGTCGCTACGGCACGGCTGCCGCAGCCTGTTGCAACTGGAAATCCTCGACCGTCCGCCCGATGCGCGCCAGGCCGATAATCCCTGGCCCGAATGGCCCAAAATCTACCGCCTGGATTACGCCCAGGAAGAGTACCAGGCCATCCATGGTCACGACC
>JBARBA010000694.1:0-3764 GCA_049792555.1 Anaerolineales bacterium | reverse complement strand
CTCGCCCGAAGCGGTAAGAGACGGTGATTGGGAAAATTTCACGCGGACACGAAATCCGTTGAAATCCGCTTCTCCGTTTTATATCCGTTGTGGAAAAATTTGGCGGGCAGCCATGCCCTGCTATTTTTAGCCGGTGCGCAGGGTTTGTGATTGCGCGGTTGAAGAAATTACATTCTACAGAACGTCAGGAGGTGCGCCACGATGAGCGACCAAAGGAAAAAAACACGCAAGAAATTAATCGCATTTACGCCGGTTTACGATTCGAAGAATGAGGCCTTGTTGGGCTACGTCAGGAATCTCAGCTTGCTGGGGGTCATGGTGGTCGGCGAAAGGACTGTGGCGACCAACGGGGAGAAGGTGCTGGATATTGATTTTCCCAGTGACTTGCCCGGGTTGCCTGCCACGCGCATTACCATCCCGGCCCGGGTTGTGTGGCGCAAGCAGGATGAAAGCCTGAGGTTCTTTAACATCGGGTTCGAGTTTACGCAGGTGACGCCTGAGCACGCCGCGGTCTTCCAGGCGATCATGGACAGGTATCAGTTCCACCAGGATCTGCCTGCCGGTTGAAGCGCGCGGCAATGACAACTCATCCGGCAAACCCATCTTACAGAAGCAGTCCCAACCAGCCTGGACGGGCGTCTCTGCATTTGGAGGATTTATGACCTCGGAAAAACTCGACACCGCAGTTCAATTGATTAAGGCCGGAAACCGCCAGGCAGCTTTGCCCATTCTGATGGAAATTATCCGGGCAAACCCCAACGATGAAAATGCCTGGCTGTGGCTGTACGCTTGCGTCGAAAAAGTGGACGAGAAGAGATATTGCCTGCAAAAAGCGCTGGCGATCAACCCCGATAACCAACCGGCGCGCAAAGCGCTGGCAAATTTAACGGATTCGGCCCCCCGACCGGCGCAGCCCGTCGCTGTGGAAAAAGAGCCTGCCCCGCAGGCTGCGCCCAAAAGCAACCCCGACCCAAAGCGGGGGAAACGTCGCTGGGGGATTGTCCTGGGCGTGGGTTTGATCCTGCTTTTGTGCGCCGTAGGCGGGTTCTACCTGGCAGGGACCGGTCAGGCCGCAGCGTTGGTGGCCGGCCTGTCGCTGTTGCCGACCCCATCGTTGACGCCGTCGCCCACCCCCACGTCCATTCCCACCGAAACGGTCCCCCCCCGCCCGTCGCCGACTCCCAGCGAAACGGCCACCCGGCGTCCATCCGCGACGTTGATCCCGGCGTTGGAAACCCCCACGCCGCCGCCCACGTTTCCGCCCTTTACTCCCGGAAATCCAACGGCAACGCCATTGGGCAGCGAGATTACCGACCCCAACTTTATCAAAGGGCTGGCGGCTTACAAGGAGAAGCATTATGAAGAAGCCATCAGCCTGATGAGTCTGGTGATTGAAGCCAACACTGACCTGGCGCCCCCTTATCGTCATCGCGGCATGGCTTCCCTGTACCTGCACGATTGCAGTTCGGGTCTGGCGGATATGGAGAAGGCTTTGTCCATTGATCCCAATTACGCCTCGGCCTGGTTCGGGCGCGGCGACGCAAATCACTGCCTGGGAGATGATGCGCAAATGTTGCATGACTATCAAAAGGCGCTTTCGCTGGACCCAAGCCTGACGGTTGTGTACCACAACCTGGGGGTTTATTATTACCATGCGGGGAATTACCAACATGCGTTGGACGAATACAGCCTGGCCATCGAGATCGACCCGAAGCGGGCCGACGTGCGCTCTGGCAAGAGCGAAGCCTTGTATAAGTTGGAGCGATATGATGAGTGCATTGTGAGCGCCAATCAGACCATCGAAATAAACGCGCAGGAGTGGCTGGCCTATTCAGACCGCGCCCAGTGTGAATTGGCGCAGCATAAGAATGTGGAGGCGCTCAGGGATTACAAACTTTACGCCGCGAACCAGCCGGATGATGTGATGGGCCAGTATAACGTCGGCGTTGCTTACGGCCATCTTGGCGACGCTTATTACGACGCGGGCCAATACACCCAGGCGATTGCGGCTTATAAAGAGGCGGTGTCCTTGATCGACGGCGACGCGCACAGTTATTGCCAACTGTCGTATTCCTATTTTGAAATCAAGCAGTATCAGAATGCGCTGGACGCGGCCAAATCGTCGATTGCGATCAACCCGGCCTGCGGTGGGCACAAACTGACGGTCGTGCAGGCGCGTTCGGCTTATGCCCTGGGCCATTACGCGCAGGCGCTTGAGTATATCAACCTGGCGTTTACGAAGGGTTGGGACGTGCTGGATTATTATTATCGCGGCATCATCCTGCAAGCTGCCGGGCGAAAAGCCGAAGCCATACAAGACTTGAAAACTTTTCTCGCCGGCGGTTACTCCGGGCCGGAAGTGGCCGATGCGCAGGCGCGGCTGGCGAAACTTGCGCCGTAAAGGTATTCTTCGTGAGGAAAAATGAAAGGCACAAAAGATATTGAGGAGTCTATCGGGTACATCGCATTAATCGTAGGCATTGCCGGTTCGTCTTGTGCTGCCGTCTTATTAACTTTAATGCTGGCCTTTGGCGCTCGATTCAATCTGGAGTTTATAACACTCCTTTCATGGCATCTTCGCCTTATGGTACTGCTTCTCATCATTGTTGCGGGGCTTCAAGTCGGCGTTTTGTTCTACAAAATTAACTCAAAGAAAAAGATATGCCCAAAATGCCAGACTCCGCTCCCCAAGTGGCGAATTCCAAAAGATGGGTATGAGGCATTCGTCGGCGGATGGACTTGCCCAAATTGCGGTGTAAAGTTTACCTGGCAGTTGCGTGAACGCGAACAAAATCATTGATCAAGCCCGCCGGTAATTCCACATCCCCTTGCGCAACACCTTGAAAGAGGTTTATATGAATACAACCAAACATTCTGTCGTTATCACCGCCTATGAATACAGCGTCTTGCGTGAGAATAGCATGATTGCCGGGGCCTGCGCATGGCTATTCGAGTTGGCGATTGAACACGACGATGAAGTTGAGCTTGTGATAACCTTGAGCGAACTGGCAGACCTGATTGGCTTCGTCGCCGCCGAAGCCAACCACGCCCGATCCAAAAGAAAGAGCGAAGACCTAAATGAGATCTGTGATTACCTGGAATCCATCGAGCAGGATATAAAGCGCCAGAAGTGACGATGCGACCGTTCTTAAGCATTTATCTCACCCTGACGTTCCCCAAAAGGAGCACCTGATGTCAGTCAAATACAGCGTTATCAGCAAGAAAGACCCGCGCAACCCCGCCGCGCCGCCCAGATATTACGCCAGCCTAAGAAACCGAGGGCGTTCCAACCTGCGCTGGGTAGCCACCCGGATCGGCAAAATCTCCACCGTCAGCAGCGCCGACACGATGGCGACGCTCGAAGGGTTGCTGACTGTCATCCCGGAGGAATTGCGCGACGGGCGCATCGTGGAACTGGGCGAACTCGGCACCTTTCGCCTGAGCGCCAAAAGCGACGGCGCGCCCGACCCCGGCGATATCACTGCCCGCAGCATCACCGGCGTCAAGGTGATCTTCACGCCCGGCAAGCTTTTCAAACAGGCGCTGATCGGTATCAAATACCAAAAGGAATAGGAGCGGATCCCAAAAGGAACAGGAGCGGATACCCAAATGATGCTCATCTATCGAGCAAGTGATGAGCATCATTTGCTCAAGAGATGAGCATCTCTCGATCAACAGATGAGCATCATTTACACAAGAGATGCTCATCATTTCATCAACACGTCAGTATCGATTGGGAAAACGCTCTTGAGCCATGCGATCAC
>JBARBA010000693.1:0-2829 GCA_049792555.1 Anaerolineales bacterium | reverse complement strand
CTTTGGCTTTGGGCTTGCCATTGGCCTGCTCGGCCTGTTTTCCCTGGTTTTGTGGGTTGCGATCAGGAAAGGCAACCCGATCTCATGCGGTTGCTTCGGGCCGTCGCAAAGACCGATTTCAAGGTTTGATATTGGGCGAAACATGGGCTTGATCTTCGTGGCGCTGCTGGGCATGGCGTCTTTCTGCATGACGCCGGGCGCTCCAATGCCGCCCGGCATTGCCGAACAGATTTTGGTAGCCATGATCTCCATCACCCTGACCGTTTTGTGGATCAACTTCGGCGCGCTTGCCGGGTTTTTGGAATGGGCCGACAGCGCTCAATCTTCATCCCCGACGTGACAAAAAAGCGGCATCCAGGTCAAGGTCTCGCTTCCCGAAAAAGAGACGGTATGCATCGAAGTGGCCGATACCGGCCCCGGCATTCCGCCCGAACAGTTGCCCGATATCTTCGAACCCTTCCGGCGCGGCAGCGACTACATCGAGCGCGAACACCAGGGGGCTGGGTTGGGATTGTCCATCGCAAAGCAGCTTGTCACCAGCATGGGCGGCCAGATTTCGGCAGCTTCGACACCCAAAGGCACCACCTTCACGATCTGCCTGCCGCTGGAAGGCGCGATGCGGCTCTAACGCAAATCCACCGTAGTCACCTTAAACTTGAATGGATTCGTCCTTGCCTGTTTACACCCGGCATGGTAGAATACCGTCCGCTCCTGATTTGGGGGCTCGTCTAATGGCAGGACAGCTGACTCTGAATCAGCCAGTAGAGGTTCAAATCCTTTGCCCCCAGCTTGACAAAATCGCCCGCTTCGCGGGCGATTTTGCTTTGATAAGGCGTTGCGGCGGGTTACTTGAGCGCATGGCGCAGTTTATCGGCCACCGTGCGCAAAACCTGGATGCGCGAAAAAAGCTTGTCGTTGGATTCCACCAAGGTCCAGGGGGCGGTCGGCGTGGATGTCTTGAGCAGCATCTCCTGGGTGGCAAGCATGTAATCTTCCCATTTGCCACGGTTACGCCAGTCTTCGTCGGTGATTTTCCACGATTTATAGTTGATCTGCTCACGCTCACGGAAACGCTGCAACTGCTCATCTTTGCTGATGTGCAGCCAGAACTTAAGCATGATGGTGCCGAAATCGGTCAACTGGCGTTCAAAATGATTGATCTCCACGTAGGCGCGCTTCCAGGCGTCTTCAGAGCAGAACCCTTCCAGCCGCTCGACGAGCACGCGGCCATACCACGAGCGGTCGAAGATGGCGATCTGTCCCTGCTCTGGCAGGCGACGCCAAAAACGATAAAGATAATGGCGCTCCTTCTCGTCGCCGGCCGGCGCGGAGATGGGCCAGACAACGTAGCCGCGCGGGTCCATTTTCTCGGTCAGGCGCTTGATGGCGCCGCCTTTGCCCGCCGCGTCCATGCCTTCGAAGACGATCACCACCGGGCGCTTTTGAACATAGACCTGGAAGGCCAATTCGTGCAACTCTGCTTGCAATACTTTGAGTTGCTTTTCATATTCTTCGCGCGGCAACTTCACGGTCAAATCAAGATTTTCAAGCATTGACGGCCCCTTTCATCTCTTCCGTCTTCGGCTGGCCCTTTGATTGCGGGCCAAGCGAGGCGGGCAGGTTAAGTCTGGTTTCCAATACGGTAATGATGGTTTCAAGCACTTTGATGCGCATGTAATGACGATTATTGGCTTCCACAATCGTCCACGCAGCTTGAGATGAATCAGTGTGGGCGATCATATTCTCAACCGTCACGGCAAACTGTTTATAGTTTTCGTGCTGCAACAGGTCTTCCTCGCTGACCTGCCAGGCAGTCAGCTTGTCTTTACGCAGTTTCTTGATGCGTTTGGCCTGTTCTTTTTCGCTGATATGCAGCCAAAACTTCAGGATAATCGTCCCGTCTGCGCTAAGCATTTCCTCAAACCCGGCAATATCCTGATAGGCAGAATATAATTCCTCCGCGTTGATCGTTTTGTCGAAGCCGTCCACCAACACGCGCCGGTACCAGGATGTGTCAAACGCCACCATCTGGCCCCGGGCCGGGATCTTGAGCCAGAATCGCCACATCCACGGGTAGCGGGTCTCGGCCGTGCGAGGCGGCGTGGTGGGGACAACGCGGAAACCGCGCGGGTCGAGACGCTCGGCCAGGATGCTGATCAAGCGGCCTTTGCCGGTGGCGGCCCAGCCTTCGAAAACGATGACCACCGGCACTTTTGCGTCAAAGACGGCATGTTCCAACTCGTAGAGTCTTTGCTGCAAGGGCGCAAGGCGCTGTTTGTACTCGTCTTTGGGAATGGACAGATCGAGATTGACGTATTCGAGCATGGCGGCTCCATTTTGGGGATTGGAAAAGCATGGAAATTGACTGCTATTTTACATTCTTTTTCGCTGAGATGGACAAATACAACAATAGGGCGGCCCTGTTAGAGCCGCCCTACATTTATGGTGCTTGGAATTTACCTGCGCCTGCTTATGGCAGGGAGTAAACAATAATCAACTGTGGTCTGCCGCTGGCATTATCGCCGCTCAAAAACCTCATATAGTCTGCCACAAGGTTATTATTAGTAGCGGCGGTGAAGTACAGACGCAACTGGGTTAAACCAGTGCGGTTGACTCTGTTGCGCCCCGCGGGATTCAACACAGCGCTATACCAGGCGCTGGAGGGTGTCGCGCCAAAGACGCCCACTTTTGTTGCCGATGCGGTTACATTGAAGTCTTCCAACGCCAGGTTCGCAGTGCTGCCAAAAAAGCCCTGAGAGATATCCACTGCCAGTTGACCCATGACGGTAAATGGATTCGTCCCAACCGGCTGGCCGTTCTGCTCAATCT
>JBARBA010000692.1:0-5272 GCA_049792555.1 Anaerolineales bacterium | reverse complement strand
GTTCAGACCTGTCAGGTTTTAAAAACCTGACAGGTCTACCGGTTATCTCGAAGCTCTGCCCGGCTTTGGGCAGGCGCGCGCTGCGCTGGCGGGCGGTCAACGCTTTTTCCAGGCTGGCGCGGGCGCTCTCGTCGCCGTGGACGAGGAAGACCGTCTCAGGGTTGAGCGTTTCGACCAGGTTGATGATTTGCGATTCGTCGGCGTGGGCCGAAAGCGAGTAGCTGGCGATGCGGCATTGCACGTCTATTTTGTCTGCGCCGAGGCGAATGGTTCCGTTGTTGGGGCGGGTCTCAGACCCGCCCCTACCCTCGGCCAATTCCTGCAAGCGCCGTCCGGGCGATTCTTCGTCCTGGTAGCCGGTCAGCAGGATGGCGTTCTCCGGCTTGCCTGCCAGGGCGCGGGCGTAACTGAGCGATGGGCCGCCCGCCAACATGCCCGAACTGGCCACAATCACTGCCGGGCCGGGGTTCCACAGGATGCTGTTGCGCTGCTCGCTGGATGCAACCGGGCGGATGTTGGCGTTGAAAAATTGCGCGCCGCGCTCCTGCAGCGCCAGCGGCAGGGCCTCGCCGAAAGACGGGTAGGCCTGACAGATGGCGCGCACCATGCCGTCGGCCCAAACCGGGACGGCGGGCAGGTCGCCGCGGCGCTGGTATTCTTCGATGATCAGCAGGACTTCCTGGGCGCGCCCCAGGGCGAAGGCCGGGATCAGCACTTTGCCGCCAATGGCTGTGACCTGGGCGATGGTTTCGACCAGTTTGCGCTCCTGCGCGGCGCGGTTGGCGTGCAACCTGCCGCCGTAGGTGCTTTCGACGATGAAAGCGTCGGGGCGGAAGGCGGGCGGGCGCGCGCCGTCCACGGTGCGCTGGGGCGAAATGGAGAAGTCGCCGCTAAAGAGCAGGTTGCCTTCCGGACTTTCGATGCCAAGCATGGCCGCCCCGGCGATGTGCCCGGCGGGGAAGTAGGTCACGGCCAGGTTGTCGCTCAGGGGCAGGCGGGTCTTGAAGGGCACGGGGATCATGGCCGCCATCAGGCGTTGGACGGCAACGTCGTCAAAGAGCGGCAGTTCGCCTTCTTCGTCCAGGCGGCTCTGCATGATGCGGCGCGAATCCTGGTGCAGCACGCGCGTCAGCGCCAGGGTCGGCGCGGTGGCGTAGACGGGCGCATCCGGATAGCGCTCCAGCACCAACTCAAGCGCGCCGGTGTGGTCGGTGTGGGCGTGGGTGACGAGAATGGCGTCCAAAGCGCCGCCTTCGATCCGGCTCAGGTCGGGCAGTTGGTCGGCGGCCAGGCCGGCTGCCGCTTTGGGGGAGGGGCGAATGCCGCAATCCACCAGGATGCGCCGCCCGGCGATTTCGATCAGGGTCCCGCTGGCGCCGACTTCGTCCGCGCCGCCGAGGAAGGTGATTTTCATAGGCTATTTCTCCAACGATTCGACATATTTTTCGAGCTTGCGCCAGGTAGCCTCGTAAGACTTGAGCGCGTAGGTCGAATCGCTGATTTTCTCTTCGAATTCGGTGATAAAGCTCGGCCCGCCCTTAAAAATTGCCGGGGTGAAGACATCGTGGTAGCCATAATCGCATTCGAGCCAGCCAATGCACCAGCAGTTACTTTCGTGCTTATGCATGGTGGCGCGAGATAGCCCGGTTGTTTCCAGGTATTCAAAAAAACGAAACAGGAATGCGCCCACCTGCCGGGCATACTCGTGTGATTCATCATCAGAATACCAGTCTTCAATATACTCTTCCAATTCTTCATCCGGTGGAGCGTTGAGCTGTTTGGCTTTGGCATCGACCACCGCCATAAAGTCTGCCTCGGGAGGGTTTTCTTCTGCCGGGTAACGCAAAAAAATCTGCTGGTTGCCATAGACGCCGGTCAGTTGGGCCACCGCCTGACGGTGAAGCGGCCGGCCGCGATCGGCGTGCAGGTGCTCTTTGAGAAAGCTGGGCAGGGCGCATAAAGCCGCCGCCAGCCAAGTCAATTCGGATGCATTAGGCAAATTCCCCCAGTCGTCTTTGCCTTCTGTTGCCTTAAACACCAGGGGATAGGCTTTTTTCGCTGCAATCGGCCAGCCATATTGATCGATGGCATCCAGGTCAGCCATGGACATGGCGGTGGCTTCATCCAGCACCAGGCTCAACCATGTATACGAACGGCCTCCGCGCTTTTTGGGGTTTGCGCCGCTCAACATCAGGTTCACATCGGCAAGAGATTCATACAGCGACAGGCCAAAAGTCTCGCCGCCGCCGCCCAAGAGCAGGGCATAGCGCGCCCGGCCTTCGGGCGGAAAACGGATTTCGATTGGGTCCCAGTTTTCGATCCAGCGCCAGGGTTTGAGCTTGTAATAGGCTGCGGCAGATTCGTGTAGTTCAGCCGCCAGCGGCACCGTCACGCCCGGAATGCTCAAAATGCCCGGGATCGGCTCGCGCCCATTCAAATACGTTTCCATCTCGATCAGGGCATCGCGCAATTCCGGCATCTGACTGCGATAGCTACAGCGGATGTTCAGCGGCGCGAGTTGCGGCGCGAGGGCCTGAGCCAGTTCGGCGTTGTCTATCAAAATTTGGTCGGGCCGTTTCTTTTGCATCAACGTCAGGATGGAACCTTGCATCGCCTCGACCAAGCTGCCCATCACGCTGGCCGTGTCGGGCAGTGTGGGAGTCACATGCGTATTCATCACCTTGTCCGTGCCCGGTTCGTAAACCATCGTAAAGAAAGGGCGCGCAGGTTCACCGTTTTTTGGGAATTCCCAAAAGGGGGCGCGGCGAACCGTGCATAGCCAGGTGACATTGTCTTGACGGATTTTTAGCAGTCTGCCCAGAATTTTTTCTGGCGTATCTTTTGATTTTTTCATCGGTTGAAACACCTTTTGCGTTTTTTTGCGCCCGGATTTTCAAGAGCTTCTTCCGCGCGGGACCGGCGGCGCTTTGGAATTCAGGCGTGGTCGAAAAGGTCAGGCGCGGTTTTGATTATAGCCGGGTTTGGATTCGTCGCGTTGCTACACCACGGCAAAAAAGTATCCGGCGCTCATAACGATGTCGCAGGCCAGCAAGGCCCAGGCCCCCCAGGCAAGATAAAAATCCGGGCCGCCATCTGTCGACACCATAAATGTAAACACCCCATTGAGATTAGGATGAACGCGCTTGTTGTTGAGAGAAAGCCACCGAGTATGACGCGCGGGGTGGAATTGAGAAACGGCAGAAGCGCCACCATTAAGATTGTGGCAAGCGCTTCCAGTGGAATAATGCAAAAAAGCAAAGGATCGCGGAAGTACAAGAGCATGTATCCGAAAAGCGAAGAGTCTCTGTAAACGGGCGCAAACAAGAAAAGCAACAATTTGATCGCAGCAATCCAGGTTGAAATAGACAGATCATATTTCTTGCGATTGCCCATTGATTATTCCCTATAAAAAGCAAACGTCCCGCAGATTGCTCCACAGGACGTTTTGCTTAACGTTTTTCGATTACCCCTTAAAAATCCACTTGTCGACCTCGCGGGTCCATGCCACCTGCTCGGTCTTCTTGAACCACAAAGCCGATTCACATATCCCGTTTTCGGGGCTGTCAGAAGCATGGGCGATGTTGCGACTCGTTTCCAGGGCATAGTCGTGGCGGATTGTGCCCGGCGTAGCGTCGCACGGACAGGTGGCGCCTATCGTCTGGCGGATGGCCGCGACGACGTTTGGCCCTTCCCAGATCATGGCCAGCACCGGCGCACAGGTGATGTAATCAATCAGGTCGTCATAAAAAGGCTTGCCTTTATGCACGGCATAGTGTTCCTCAGCCAATTCGCGGCTGACTTGCATGAATTTTGCGGCCACCATGAGCAGACCGCGCCGTTCGAGGCGGGAAATCACCTCGCCCATCAGTCCGCGCTGCACACCATCGGGTTTTACAAGTACCAAAGAACGTTCCAATTTTTGCCTCCGGGCAGAATAAATTTTGGTAACTGCCCAGGCTCTTGCCACTTACGCCTAAATAGAACGCGGGTACTCGACGGGTGAACAGTTACAAGTTTTGTAAATTCAGGCGAGATTTTACCATAACAAAAGGACGCGCCACAAAAACGGCGCGCCCTTTCATATATTACAGATGAGCAGTTTAGCGCAGCAACTCTTCTGCCTTGGTATAGGCGTCGAGCGCATCCTGCAACTGGTTGGCGCGCATGTGCGCGTCGCCCAGTGTCTGCCAGACAACCACGTCCACCGGATGGGTATAAGTGGCTTCTTTCAAGTCGTAAATAATCTCTTCGAGGAATTTGGCGCGCTTGATCAGCTTGATATATCCGCCGATGGCTGCATCCAAACCGCCCTGCGCCATCGACTGGCGGGCGTTCTGAAGGACAGGGCCATCCTTGTCGCCCAACATGCCGGTCTGGCGCACCGCCGGGCGAACCGGCGTGAGGGACGAAACGGGCGTGGTGGGCGTCGGCGTCGAAGCGGGCACCGGAGCGGCAGGCGCGGGACGTGGGGCCGGAACCGGGGCGGGAGGCGCTGGCGGCTTTTCGAGAGGAGGCGAGAAAATCAGATGTGCGGTTGCATCAGGTTGGGATTCCGGAACCCACTCTGGAGCGGTGGACGGCGAGGCAGGCTGCTCATCGGCAGATGTATCTTTCAACCAATCGGGCAGGCCGTCGTCATTCGCAGCCTGGCCTTGCTGCGGGGGATTGAGCCAGTCGGGCATTTGATCGGCGGGGGCAGCCGCCGGGGCCGGCGATGAGGCCGGTTGACCCTGCTCTTGCATATCCAGGTTCTTCAACCATTCAGAGACATCGCTGGTTGGTTGGGGTTGTTCAGCAGCAGGCGGAGTTGGCGCTTCCCAGGGCAGTTCTTCGGCAGGCTGCGCCGGGGTT
This sequence comes from Anaerolineales bacterium, assembly GCA_049792555.1. GTDB lineage: Bacteria > Chloroflexota > Anaerolineae > Anaerolineales > Villigracilaceae > UBA5195. The sequence goes on along the minus strand of JBARBA010000692.1, from coordinate 421 downwards.
TCTTCCTGCTCCCACGGCATTCGCCCTCCCGCCGGTTGAGAAGCAGGCTGATCGGGAGATACGCCAACGGGAGCCTGGTTTGCCGCCTCGCCGGCGGCCAGACCTTGCAGCCAGGCCATTGTGTCGTCATCTTGCGCAGCAGGCGCAGGTTGAGCGGCCGCCGAAGGCGGTGGCGGTGGTTGGACTGGCGCAGCAGCCGGGGGCGTCGGCGGTTCGCCGGTCTGTGCCGCCCAGGATGGGACGGCATCGGTGCGCTCGGTGGGATGGGTGATCAACTCTTCGGCTTTGGCGCCTTGCTTTTCGGCCAGGCTTTCCAGCCACTTCATGGCATCGTCCTGTTCCGAAGCGCTCGTGCCCGGGCCGGAAACCAGCGCGGACAATGGGCCGGGCACAAAGCTGAAATCATCCTGCGCCACAGGCT
>JBARBA010000691.1:0-21504 GCA_049792555.1 Anaerolineales bacterium | reverse complement strand
ACTCTACACATCGTCACGCTTCAACTGCTGCGGTGGCGGCGGTGGAGGTGGTGGAGGTGGTGGAGGTGGTGGAGGCGGTGGTGGCGGCGGCGGCGGTGGCGGTAGTGGTGGCGGTTGTTAGTCGCCTTAGCCAACGCAATAGCGAAATTCCTCCACAAGTACGAATGGCCCGATTGAACCGCTTTATTTTCAATCGGGCCAACGTATTATTAAAATCAGAAGCAGAACCGCCTAATAACCACTTGAAAACCCCCAAAAGCAAATGATACGCTCCTTCCCTTAAACCAAAACCGGGCGACAACCTCACCAGAGATTGTCGCCCGGGTTTTGATTTGCCTAAAAAATCTTCAACAACGCCTGCGAAGCCCAATCGAAGAGCGTTTGGGGGAAGAGGCTGGCCAGCACTACCAGCGCGGCCATCGCGCCGACGGTGAGTTCGAGCCAGCGTTCGCGCGTAAGTTGCGGGTCGCCATCGCGCATGTACATGGTCACGACCACGCGCAGGTAGTAGTAGGCCGAAATCAGCGAAGTCAGCACGCCGATGATCGCCAGCCAGTAAAACCCACCCTGGACGGCGGCGCTGAACAAATAGACTTTGCCGACCAACCCAAGCGTGGGCGGCAGGCCGATGAACGAGAGCATGAAGACCGTCATGGCCGCCGCCAGCAGCGGGTATTTGCGTCCGAGACCGGCGTAATCGGCGATGTTCAGGCCTTTGCCGTTGTCCCGTTCGAGCAGGATGACCACGCCCCACGCGCCGAAACTGGTCAGCGTGTAAGCCACCAGATAGAAAAGCACCGAGGCGACCGAAACGGCGCGGACATCCGCATTGGCAAACGGCGCAAAGGCCATCAGCATGTAACCCGCTTGGGCAATGCTCGAATAGGCCAACATGCGTTTGATGTCAGTTTGGGCAATGGCGGCCACGTTGCCGAGGATCATCGTCAGGGCGGAAAGCGCTACCAGAACAGTTGTCAAATCAAATCCCAACGACGGGACAGTCGAAGCAAAGACGCGCAGCAGCGCGGCAAAGCCGGCAACCTTCGCGCCCGCCGACATAAAGGCAGTTACCGAAGTTGGCGCCCCTTGATAGACATCTGGCGTCCACATATGGAACGGAACAATCGCGGTTTTGAACCCAAAACCGACAAAAATCAGCGCCGCGCCGATTGTCAGCAAAAGCGGGTTGAAGGCCATGGGATTGCTGCCCCGCCCAGCTATGCCGCTTAAGATCGCCCCTGCGATACCGCCAAACGAGGTATGCCCCGTTGCGCCGTAGACAAGAGCAATCCCGTAGACCACGAAACCGGTTGAAAATGCGCCCAGCAGGAAGTACTTGATGCCGGCTTCTTCGGAGTCCGTTTTGGGGTAGGCCAGCGCCGCCAGCACGTAGAGCGGGATCGAGAGCAGTTCCAGCGCCAGGAAGACGATGATCAGGTCGGTGGCCTGGGCCATGAGCATCATCCCGACCACGCTGAACAGGATCAGCGCATAGTATTCGCCGTGCTCGATCTTCATGCGGCGGATGTAGCCGTAGCCGACCGCCACGCCGAGCAGGCCGATCAGCAGCAGCAAGGCGTTCAGGAAGCCGGAAAACCCGTCGCGTGTGACCATGCCGTTGAAACCGGCGAGCGCGCTTGCGGGGGTCGTCAGCAGGCTGACAGCCAGGGTCAGCGCCAGGCCGAGGGCCGCCAGCGCAGCCGTCAGCCCCCTGCGCTCCCTGGGGATGAGCAGCAAATCCACTAACAGCAGGGCGCAAGCCCAGATGGTCAGCACGATCAGCGGGAGGATGGTGGGAAAATCGTCAGGTTGGATCATGGGAACCTATTTTGAAATTCTTGCACGCAAAGTCAAATAGAACGCGGACACTTGCACCTGCGGCAAGTGCAGGTGTGACGCTGATCGGGCGGATTTTCGCGGATTTTTAAAGGTTTTACCCGCGAAAATCCGTTTAATCCGCCGAATCCGCGTTCTATTTCTTGGCGGCAGAGAAGTTACGATCATCGCTACTTCGCAGCCGTCAAAAGGGGGATCAGCAGCTTGTCCACCGCTGGGCCGATCAGGTTGAAGAACGGTGTCGGGTAGAGACCGATCCAGAAGATCAGCACCAGGATCGGCAGCAGCGTCACGATTTCGCGCCAGTTCAAGTCACGGATCGCGTGTCCGCGCGTCTTCATCTCTTCCACGATGGAACCTTCGGGGCCGAGGAACATCTTCTGGAACATGTACAGGATGTAGATCGCAGCCAGGATGACGCCGATGGCGGCGAAAATGGCGAACAGGGGCGAGCCGAAGGCCGTCGAGCCGAACGCGCCCAACAAAATGGTGAACTCGCCGACGAAACCGTTCAGGCCGGGCAGGCCCATCGAAGAGAGCGAGACGATCAGCATCAACGCGCCGAAGACCGGGGTCAGCTTCCACAGCCCGCCGTAGACGTCGATCTCGCGCGTGTGGGTCTGCTCGTAGATCATGCCGACCAAAAGGAACAACGCGCCCGTGCTCAAGCCGTGGTTGATCATTTGCAGGATCGCGCCCTGCACGCCCAGCGAATTGAGCGCGAACAGGCCGAGCATGACGAAACCGAGGTGGCTGACCGACGAATACGCGACCAGTTTCTTGACGTCTTTCTGCGAATAGGAGACCAGCGCCCCGTACAGGATGCCGATGACCGCCAGGACGCCGATGACCGGGGCCGCCTGGATGGAGGCCTGCGGGAAAAGCGACAGGTTGAAGCGCAGGAAACCGTAGGTGCCCATCTTGAGCAGCACGCCCGCCAAAATAACGGACCCGGCTGTGGGCGCTTCGACGTGCGCGTCCGGCAGCCAGGAGTGCAGCGGCCACATCGGGACTTTGATGGCGAAGGCGGCGGCGAAGGCGATGAACAGCCACATCTGGATGTCCGCCGGGATGCCGCCTTTGAGTATCAAATCGGGCACGGAGAAGCTGCCTTGGTTGACGCCCAGCCACAGGATGGCGAGCAGCATCAAAATGGACCCGGCCATGGTGTACAGGAAGAACTTGACCGCCGCGTACAGCCGGCGCGGGCCGCCCCAGATGCCGATCAGGAAGTACATCGGGATCAGGGTGAATTCCCAGAAAATGTAGAACAGGAACAAATCCTGGGCCAGGAAGACGCCGGTCATGCCCACTTCCAGCAGCAGGAAGAAGATCATGAAATCCTTGACGCGCTCTTCGACGGCCGTCCAGGTGGACAGGATGGCAATCGGGCTGAGGAAGGTCGTCAACAGCACGAGCAGGATGCTCAAGCCGTCCACGCCCATGAAATACTGGATGTTCCAGCCCGCGACGGTGATCCAGTTTTGCCGGACGGTCAGTTGCAGGTCGGGGTTGCTGGCCTGGAACAGCGCCAGCAACCACAGCGAAATGCCAAAGGTGAGCAGCGACGCGACCAGCGCCGTCCAGCGGATGGCGGTCTTTTGCTCCGGTTTGAGGAAGAGCAATACCAGCACGCCAAGCAGCGGGAAGAAGGTTACAAGGTTGAGGGGTTCGAGCAAAAAGTTCATGTTTCTACCTCGGTTGACGAAGGTTGAAAGGTTGAAAGGTTCAACCCGCAACTATTTAATCCTTTTAGGCAGCCGTTGCCAGGTCATAAGCAAGGACGTGTAAAATCTCGGCTGGGTGGGGCGACGCTTTTAGCAGGGCAAGGATGCGGCGTGTGGTGGCCTGTGAATATTCTTTTTCGCCGCATTGCGAACACACGTAAGCAGGCACGTTGCGCACAATTTGCACCTGGCCGTGCTCTTCATTCAGGAAAGTAGTCAACTGTTCAGTCAGTTCACCACCGCAGAAATGGCAATGGTTCATGGTTTTCTCCTTCTAAAATCGATCCATTCGGAAGGATCGGGTTCATAAACGGTAATAATTCGGACGCGAGGGGGCAAAGAACAAACAATATGCAATGGTCTTTGCGCGCCGGACTGCCCATAGATCAGGCAACTGGGGCTGTATTTGTCGTCAGGATATTCCTCGATGATTTCGCCGCACAACAAAGCATGGATTACTTCCAAATCGTCTATATTGCGGTGCGCCATTTGTCGCACGGCATGGTCGGTGAAAAAGACCTGTTCCTGGCGTATTGCTTGTTGGATAAGGGATATATTCATCATCATTTTAGCAGTGATTTACTTTGCTTCTTGAGCGTCGCGCTGTGTGTTCTTTGCCAGTCTTGCCAAAGCATCTTCCAGTGTGGCGGGCGCTTCGTGGCGCAGGATGGAATGGACTTCCATATCCCGGAATGCGCCCCGATGGAACACCGCGCCGCGCGCCAGGCCTTCGAACTTGTAGGCGCATTTTTCGGCCACCCGTTTGGAGGGCGCATTGGCCGGCATGATTTTTAGTTCCAGCCGGTTGACCTTTTTGAGGGTGAACAGCAGGTAGGTGAATAACGTGAGCGCCTCGGTCATGACGCCGCGGTTGCGATGGTCTGTGCTAAAGATACGGGCAGCGATCTCGAAGCCGTCGAAATAGGACGTGGCTTTGAAGAAAATGATGACGCCGATGACGCCGTCGTCCTGGGCGCAGATCAAGAGTTCGCCGTAATTATCGGTCCAAAAGCCGTTTTCGTGAAACCTGCGTTTGAACTCCGGTTCGGACGGCACGTCGATGCAGTAGTATTCGTACTGACCGGTACCATCCACGTCGCAGACGCGCTCATAGTAAAAATCGAGGTCTGTTTCGCGCACGGTGCGCAGGTAGATGTTTTTGCCTCGGATCATGGGGGATGCTCCTGTAACAACCTAACAATTGAAAACTTGTGGTGGTTGAGTAGCCCGTGCTTTCCGGGCGTATCGAAACCACATTTTCTGGCAGTAGTTGCTTATTGTTGGTTTCGATACGGGCGGGACAGCACCGCCCTACTCAACCAACGGCGAATCCTTATATACAACTTAATCCTTGGCAATTACAAAAAACATTGTGAAGGAATTATAGAGATGATGACTGTTACTTACGAATCAGATTCTTAAGTTCTTTTAGCGAATCGATTTCCAGAATATTTTCTTCACTGTTTTGTTGTTTATAGAATTCAAGAGTGTCTTCAATCATTGGCAATATTGGCGCGCCTATCTTCAAAAGTGCATTAAGGGATATTTCATAGGTCGATGAATTAATGTTTGAGACATCAGAAACCATAAATTCCAAAGCCTTAGAATTAGCAGGATATCCAACACGTGCAAAAACATGAGCACCAATATTGTGTAAACGTGAAGTTACTAATTTCGGCATTTTCTCTAAAAGAGCATCTACGGCAGGTTCACCGAGATTTGTAAGCGCATTAATCAAAGATTCTAGTTCTTGTTGAGATTTAGCATTTTCTATTTGTTCAATGAGAACATATGGATCATTTTGTTCTTTGTCAACCATTTGTTATCTCAATCTGTAGGTGTTGAGTTCAGCGTCCAACCATCATTTCAGCAACAAATAACCCAAAATCACCACCACGCCCACCAGCACCGACAGCGCATACGAACGCACAAATCCATTCTGGAGCCTGCGCAACGCTTCGGACGAGTTCCTGATAAGGTCGCTCAACCAATACGAAATGCGATCGACAAAGCCCAAATCCACCGGGTCGGCCAGGAAGCGCGCGAAACCGACGAAGCCGCGCGCGATGACCGAGTCGTGCAGCCAATTGTGCCAGAAATCCCAGTCGAGGGTTTGGGCCAGGAAAAGGGCCAGGTCGTCGTAACGGTCAGCGAAGACGAACTGGTAGATTTCATCAACGAACCACTTGTGTTCCATGCCGGTGAAGACCGGGCCAAGCCACTTCTTGAGCGGGTCGGGCTGACCGGCTTCGAGCGGCTTGCGCTGGTAGAGCAGCCACGAAAGGCCGATGGCGGCCAACGCAAGGACGGTGGAAAGGACCGCGACGGTCAGGTTGAACTGTCCCGGCTCGATGCCCTTGATCGTCCCGGCCAGCCATTTGTGGAGCGTATCGAGGCCCGGCAGGTTGAGCAGGCCGCCGAAAACAGCCAGCGCCGCCAATACCATCAGCGGGATGGTCATAATCAACGGGCTTTCCTCGGCGTGTCCGGCCACTTCGTGGCGCGGCTGGCCGAAGAAGACCATCCAGACCTGGCGGCCCATGTAGAAAGCCGTCAGGAAAGCGGCGGCTATCAGAAGCCAGTACACCAGCGGGAAATTCTTGCTGGCCTCGGCCAAAATCTCGTCCTTCGACCAGAAACCGGCCAGCGGCCAAATCCCGGCCAGGGCCAGCGCGCCGATGATATACACCCAAAACGTGACCGGCATCTGCTTGCGCAGGCCGCCCATGTTGCGCATGTCGCCGGGGTCGAAGACTTCGGCAGTCTCACCATGATGGCCGTTGTTCCAATCTTTTACGGCATGGTTGCTATGCTCGAGGTGGTGGTGTCCGCGCTCCATGCCCAGGATCACGGAACCCGCCGAAAGGAAGAGCAACGCCTTGAAAAAGGCGTGCGTCGCCAGGTGGAACATGCCGGCTACGTAGCCGCCCATGCCGACCGCTGCCACCATGAAACCAAGCTGGCTGATGGTGGAGTAGGCCAGCACCTTTTTGATATCGTACTGCCCGACGGCAATCGTCGCGGCGAAGAGCGCCGTCAGCGCGCCAACCGTCGAGACCATCACCTGCGCGTTGTGACTCAAGCTAAAGATGGGCGCGGAGCGGGTCACCAGGTAGACGCCCGCTGTAACCATCGTAGCGGCATGGATCAGCGCCGAAACGGGCGTCGGGCCGGCCATCGCGTCCGGCAGCCAGACGTAGAGCGGGATCTGCGCCGATTTGCCCGTCACGCCGATCAAAAGGAAGATCGTGATTGCCAGGATCAGCGCCGGGTCCGCCGTCTGCGCGGCCTTGAAGACCTCATCGAATTGCAGCGAGTGGAACTGCGTGAACATCAGGAACGCCGCTACCAGGAAGCCAAAGTCGCCGATGCGGTTGACGATAAAGGCTTTCTTGGCGGCGTCCGAATTGGCCCACGAGGGACGGCCCAGCGTGTCCATCTCGTACCAGAATCCGATCAGCAGGAAGGAGCACAATCCCACGCCTTCCCAGCCGACGAAGAGCATCAAGTACGAGTTGCCGCTGACCAGCACCATCATGGCCGCGATGAACAGGTTCAGGAAGACGAAGAAGCGCCCATAGCGGCCCGCGTCGCCCTTGAAGCGCACGTCCTCGCGCATGTAGCCGATGGCGTAAATGTGGATCAACGTCCCGACGCCGGAGACGACCAGCATCATCATGGCCGAGAGCGTGTCGACGCGGAACGCCCAGTCGATTTGCAGCGCGCCGACGTGGATCCAGGCCAGCGGGCCGCTGACAGGGGAAACCACCGCCGCGAACGCAGCAGCCGGGGCGATGGTCAGCGCGTACGCCTGGAGCAACGCCACCACAAACGTCGTCGCCGAAGCCAGCGTGGCAATGATCCCGATGGCGTTTTCGCTCATCTCCCATTGTGTGCCAAACCATTTATTGAGCAGTTTAAGCTTATAGGGCAAAAAGATATTAATCAGCAGCCCGATGACGGGCGCAAAAACGATCCAGGGCACCAGCGCGAAGAGCGATTCAGCCATTGTCCTATCCCTTCAAGTTGTTCATCTGGTCGACGTCGATGCTGTGCTTCGACTTGAAAATGGCCACGATCAATGCCAGTCCCACCGCCACTTCCGCCGCCGCCACCGTCATCACGAAAAAGACAAAGATTTGCCCGTTGAGATTCAAGTACATGCGCGAGAAAGCCACCAGCGCCAGGTTCCCGGCGTTGAGCATCAACTCCACCGACATGAAAATCACCAACGGATTGCGCCGGATCAACACGCCTAGCGCGCCCAGCGTGAATAAACATGCTGAAAGGATGATGTAATAATTAATAGAGATCATGCTTGTTCCGCCTTCTATTTGGCTCTCTGGGATTTGCCGTGATTTGGACACGGACGACACGGAGTTCACGGAGAAAACCTAAAAACATCGGCGGTTTATCCGTGTTTGTCCGTGAATTCCGTGTCCCAAAAAATTTAATCACGGCAACTCCTAATGAACCTTCTTTTTTTCTTTTTTGGTCAGCACAATCGCGCCGACCATGGCCACCAGCAACAAAATGGATGTGACTTCAAACGGCAGCAAATAATTTGTGAACAATTGTCTCGACATAACGGCTGGGTCCGCCAACGATTCGCCAGCGGACGAGACCAGGTTGGCGTTGAGCGTAATCTTCTGGAATAACAAATAAACCGTCTCGGCCAGCAGCAGCACGCCCAGGATAATGGCGGGCAGCAGGGTGCTCCATTTGAATTCACCGGGCAGTTGCTCCGCGCCGAGCAGCATGATGACGAACAGGAACAGCACCATGATCGCCCCGGCGTAAACCGTCACTTGGGAGAGCGCGATGAACGGCGCATCCAGCAGCAGGTACAGGATGGCCACCGTCGAAAAGTTCAAGATCAGGAACAACGCCGCGAAGACGGCATGATGGCTGGCCAACATGCCAACGGCAGTCCCGACGGCGACCAGGGCAAGAATAATGAAAGCAATTAATTCAATGGATGGCATAAGTACCTTTCAATAGAGAGTAGAGAATAAGGCACAAGAAATAACTTTTCCTGTATTAACGGGAAACCAAGAGCTTTCAACCACAAAGTCACGAAGGCACGAAGTTTTGAAGGGAAAAAGACAAGAACTCTTTGCCTGCACCGTACGCAGGTACGCGTGTGGCTTGGTGGCTTCGTGGTTAATTTTTTGGGCAAAAACAGGAGAGCCACTTTTCTCTATTCTTCTGAATCTTTCATCTCCGGCACCGAGCGCGAGAACTCGCCCGGTTTTGTCACCTGCGGCGTGAGCTTTTGACCGGGCTGCACCGGGACGAGCAGCATGTCCTTGCCGTAGATGGCGTCGCGGCGGTCGGTGAACGTCAACTCGTAGTTATCGCCCATCGTGATCGCTTCGGTCGGGCAGGCGTCTTCGCAGAAACCGCAGTAGATGCAGCGCAGCATGTTGATTTCGTAGGTGCTGGCATAGCGGTCGCCCGGCGAAAAGCGCTTCTCGTCGGTATTCTCCGCCGATTCGACAAAAATTGCGTCCGACGGGCAGGCCGCCGCGCACAGCGAACAGCCGATGCACTTCTCCAGGCCGTTCTCGTAGCGGTTGAGCACGTGCCGCCCGCGGAAGCGCGGACGCACCGGACGCTTTTCTTCCGGGTACTGGATCGTCACCGGTTTTCCAAACATCTCTCTCAGCGTGGTCCAAAAACCATTCGCCAGGTCAAGGAACGGTTCAACGAGCCGCATACATCTTCCTCCGCAACGAACGGTCCACCAACCCGATCGTAAAGAAACCGATCACCAGCGATACCACCGGTATAAACCAGATCAACACCGGGTTCATCTGCGCCAGCGTCAGCCCGACCGCCGAAACAACCACCAGCGCCAACGCCAGCGGCAGCATCACCTTCCAGCCGAAAGCCATCAACCGGTCGTAACGGATGCGCGGCAGGGTGGCGCGCACCCAGATCATGCCGAACAACAGCGCCACGATTTTTATGAACATATACACCGGCCCCAGGAACCAGTTGTGCATCGGCATCGAGCCGAGCATCCAGGTGTAATCCACGCTCAGGAACGTATCTTTCAGGAACCACAGCTCGCGGTAACCGCCGAAGAACACCGTCGCCGCGACGGCCGAAATGGCGATCATCTTGGTGTATTCGGCCATAAAGAACAACGCGAATTTCATGCCGGAATATTCCACGTGATAACCGGCGGTCAACTCCTGCTCGGCTTCGGGCATGTCGAACGGCGCGCGGTTGAGTTCCGCCAGTGTGCCGATCAGGAAAATGACCGCGCTGGTCGGTTGGAGCACCGCAAACCAGATATTTTTCTGCGCTTCGACGATGTCGATCATGTTCATCGAACCCGCCAGCAGGATCACCGCCACAAAACACAGTCCCAGCACCAGTTCGTAGCTGACCATTTGCGCCGTGGCGCGCATCCCGCCCAGCATGGCGTACTTGTTATCGCTCGACCAGCCCGCCAGCACAATCCCATACACCGAAATCGACACAATCGCCGTCACATACAGCGCGCCCACATTCAGGTTGGCAATGTACAGGTTGATCGTGTGTCCAAACGCCACAAAACTCGGCCCCCATGGCACCGTCGCCGTCACCACCACCGCCGGCACCACCGTCAGGATCGGCGCAAGAATAAACAAGGTTCGTTCGGCCTTCTCCGGGATCAACTCTTCCTTGAAAATCAACTTGACCGCGTCGGCAATCGGTTGCAGCAAGCCAAATGGCCCGGCGCGGTTCGGGCCATAGCGCACCTGCATCCGCGCCAGCGCCTTGCGTTCGTACCACGTCAGGTAGGCAAAACCGGTCAGCAACACAAAGATCAAAATGATCGATTTAATCGCCCATTCAAGTAGCAAAAACCAATCCATGCAAGCTCCTGGTGCGTATTGCGTATTCCGTATTGCGTATTTCTTTCTACGGACTACGCACTACGCAATAGCTTTTTCCGCTGTTTTTAGAGACGCCAATACCGGTTCAAAAATCGGGATTCCAAAACTGCGATAAATGAGCATCACGCCGTCTGAGAGCGACTCGTCCAATTTGACCTCGGCCCCAGCCTCGACGTTATTCAGACTCACCGTTACCTTTTCACCGTTACCGACGCCAAATTTCCTGGCTGTGGCCGGGTTCAAAACCACGCCTGCCGGGCCGATGTGGCTTTCGAGCAGCTTCGCCGGGCGGACGGTTGCGCCCGCGTCGTACAGCTTGGTGGCCGGAACGGCGACCAACTCCCCTTTGGGGAAAACACGGTTGGCAACGCCAGCGGCGGGGAGAACAGCCGAAAGCGCCAAATGCGCCCCCAACCCCTGCGTATTCTCATACGACGTGCCGCCATAATACAGGTCGCCGCGTCCCACCAGCGGCCATTGTTCGCTTACTTCGGCCAGTTTGGCGTAGGAGATGCCAGCAAAAGCGGGTTCGCTGGCTGCAATGCGATTCATCACCAGCAGCGGAGAGCGCCCTTCGAGTTCGACGCCGCACTTTTTGGCAATCGCCGCTGTGATGGCATAATCTGCCCTTGCGCCAAGCCGCGCCGGGACAGCCGGGTTGAAGCGCTGCACGCGCCGCTCGGCGGACGTGTACGTCCCTTCGCGCTCGGTATAAGCCGTCGCAGGCAACACGATGGACGCCAGCCGGGTTGTCTCGGTCTCCAGAATATCCTGCGCGATGACGGTCTTGGCCGACTTCAACGCCTCGGCCAGTTGCGGATCGTCGCCCGCCGGGTCGGCAGCCACCACGTAAACGGTTTTACCTTTCAGCGTGGTAGCGAGACCCACAGCCGGGTGGAAGCCCAATTCCCAGGCGCCCTGCGCATTGGGCGTGGGCCACACACCGACCAGACCATTATTGACTTTGCCAGCGCGTCCCTTCACAAGTTCAGCACAGGCAGCGGCTAAATTTTGTGTTCCGGTCAGGCCCAGTCCATCAGAGCCGAAGAACACCACCAGATTGGCGGCGTTGACAATGGCTTCGTTGCCCGCCAGCTTCTTGACCGCATCGATTTCATCGCCATACGCATATCGAACAACCGATGTGGCAAATTGATCCAGTTTGGTGGCGCGGCCCGCTGCCACGATGACCGTTGCGCCGCGTTCCCTGGCACCGCCCGCCACACCTGTCCCGGTGTCCTTCGGGAGGGCAGGTGTGGCAGCAGCCTTGACGCGCAGGTGCCAGATGGGCGCTTCGTTGTATAAGTCGGATGCGACCACCAAAATGGTATCGCCCTTCGTGAGCGCGCCCAGGTTCGAGCCTGCGCTCAGGCCGTAGGCAGTCGTATATTCTCCGCCGCCCATGCCGCTGTAGAAATACGTCTGCGCGCCGAGCGCGGCGGCCAGTTGCTTGAGATTGAACAAATCTTCGTTGGAGAGTCGCCCACCCGCCAGGACCACCGCATCAGCTTTCGCGGCGGCCAATTCATCGGCGGCGCGGCTGAGGGTGGATTCGAAGCGCGCCGCATCCAGCATTAAACGGGAGTCGCTTTCGGTGTAATGATACCCGGCGAAGCGGCCCTTGTCGCACATCCAGATTTCGTTGACTTGCTCGTTCTGGCGCGGCAGGACGCGCTTGATCACGTATCCGCCGCCGGCTTTGGCCTCGCGGCGCACGTTGAAGGTGATATTGCAGCCCACCGCGCACTGCGAGCAGACCGACGCGGCGTTGTTGAGTTCCCAGGGCCGCGCGCCGAAGCGGAAGTCCGCCGTCGTCAGCGCGCCGACCGGGCAAATGTCGGTGGTGTTGCCCGAAAAAATCGAGTCGAAGCCGGGTTCCGAGAACGTGACCACGTCGGTGCGGCGGCCGCGTTCGTGAAAGGCCAGCACCGGCTCCCCGGCGATGTCGTCCTGGAAGCGGATGCAGCGCGCGCATTGGATGCAGCGTTCGCGGTCGAGGAAGATCAGGTCGCCGAGCGGGACGCGCTTATCGAGGCGCTGCTTCTCATCGTACAGGAAGCGGCTGTCGTTGGGGCCGTGCGCCATCGTCAGGTTTTGCAGCGGGCATTCGCCGCCCTTGTCGCACACCGGGCAATCCAGCGGGTGCGAGGTGAGCAACAGCTCGAGCACTTCCTTTTGCGCGGCTTTGACTTTTGGTGTGTTCGTCAGGATGACCATGCCTTCGGCAGCAGTGTTGGTGCAGGCCGTTTCGAGCTTGGGCATGAACTGGATTTTCGGCGAGCCGTCGGCTTCGAGCACCGCTTTGCCTGTGGCGCGGTCCATCATCGGGCGGCCAATTTCCACCAGACACTGGCGGCACATGCCGACCGGCTCCATCTTGGGGTGATAGCAAAAGACCGGGATGTCGATGCCGGCCTTTTTGGCAGCATCGACCACCGGCGTTCCTTCGGGGACGGTGACGGTGATACCATCGATTTTGATATTTACCAGTTTAGCCATGAGACTCCGTGTTGCGTGTTGCGTATTGCGTAAAAAACGATCCTGCTGCATCTGCTTCCAGGCTTTCGAGATAAAGTGCGATTGCTTCTTGCGCCATCGTTTGCGCTTGCTCTAATGTTTCGCCGTACGTCACACAGCCGGGCAAAGAAGGCACGGTCACAGTAAAACCGCCTTCCGGTTCCTTGTGTAAAAATACTTTGTAGCCCAACGTTTCCATGACATTATATCCAGCAGGTGGTTTCGATATAGCGGCTGGGAAACGCCGCTTACTCGACCACCGATTATTGAGAAGTTGCCATTTTTGCTTTTACGCAATACGCATTATGCAATATTCTTTTCGAAATCCTCCGGGAAGCGCTCAATGGCCGAACTGACCGCCATCGTCGAGAAATCGCCCAGCGCGCACAGGTTTTTGCCGTAAATCAGGGCGGCGACATTCGTGAGAAGCTGCACCTCGGCAGTCGGGTCTTCGCTTTCGCGGATGCGTCCCACCAGGTCTTGCATCCAGTACGTGCCGTCGCGGCAGGGCGTGCATTTGCCGCAGGATTCGTGCTTGAAGAAATGGACGGTTTTATCGATCACCCAGCCCATGTTGACGCTGTCGTCAATGATGATGACCGAGGCCGAGCCGAGCATCGAGCCAATCGCCTGGACGCTCTCGTAATCCATGGGCGTGTCGAAGACCTTGTCGGCCACGCTATCGTCCACGCGGATGATGGACGACGATGCCCCGGCGGGCATGATGGCCTTGACTTTGTGTCCGTTCGGGATGCCGCCGCCGTGTGTAAAAATCAACTCGCGGAAGGTCGCGCCAAGCGGCAGCTCATAGTTGCCGGGTTTTTCCACGTTGCCGCACAGCGAAAAAATCTTCACCCCGGGGCTTTTCTCTGTTCCGAGCGACTTGTGCCAGGCTGCGCCTTTTTCGACGATCAGCGGCACGTTGGTCAGCGTTTCGACGTTGTTGATCACCGTCGGCCTGGCGTACAACCCGGCCACCGCCGGGAACGGCGGGCGCAGGCGCGGCTGTCCGCGTTTGCCTTCGATGGATTCGAGCAGGGCGGTCTCTTCGCCGCAGATGTAAGCGCCCGCGCCCAGGTGGGTATGCAGTTTCAGCGAGTACGCTGTGCCGAAAAGCTTCTCGCCGAGCATTCCGGCCTTTTCCATTTCGACGATGCAGGCGTCAAGCTGACCGGCAATCTGCCAGAACTCGCCGCGCAGGTACACATACCCAACCTGCGCGCCGACGGCGTAACAGGCAATCGCCAATCCCTCGAGGAACTGGTAAGGATTGCCCTCCATGATCTCGCGGTCTTTGAACGTGCCCGGCTCCGACTCGTCGGCGTTGGCGACGACGTAGTGCGGCCAGATGCTGGTCGGCAGGAATGACCACTTGACGCCGGTGGGGAAACCCGCGCCGCCGCGTCCGCGCAGGCCGGAAGCTTTGACCTCGTCGATCACCTGCGCCGGCTGCATGGTCGTGACGGCCTTCTTCAAGCCATCGAAACCGCCGTTCTTCATATATATTGCGATATTTTTGATGTCGGGAATATCGCGGTGACGTAAAAGATAATAGGCCATAAGACTCTTATTCTGCCAGTGGAATGATCTGCCCTTCGCGTCGGGCAATTGCGACAATCATATTATCATTCTCGTTGAATTCGAATTGTTTTTCTCCAACCGCAATCGGCTCGATGCGACTATCGGTGCGGGCGGCAATACGCGATAGCTTGAAAGCATCCTCGCGAGTCTTGTCCTTATCATATCGTTGGGAAACGACCAGCACATCGATATCGCTCCACTGGCGGGCATCCCCGCGCGCGTAAGACCCGAACAGGACTCCAAAACTGACCGGGATACCATTCTGTTGAACGGCTCGCAGGAAGTTTTGCACCGATTTCACAATTGCTTCGTCAGCCATTCGTACATCTCCTTTGCCCGTTGAAAATTTACATGAGCCTCGTTTGGAGGAATAAAAGGCAAATCTATATCGGGATAACGCCCTTCAAGATTGTACTCGTTGATGTCTACCAACACATCCAATTGTTCCTGCGTAAGGCCAAGCGCTGCCAGTTCAGCCAGGCGCGCCAACTTATGAATTCTTGGCGCATAATCGTTGGTTGCTTTGCAAACGTGCGCCTTGAGCACTTTTTCAAGCGCAAGGTGAACCAAAAACATGCCTTGCCTGAGCTCGTTATCGGCAAGCAACTTTTGCGCCACACGCCAATCGTCTCTGGCGGTATCAAGCCAATAAGAGACCTGTTTTCCAATGTCAAATGCCATTTGTCGACTTCCTCATTCCGCCAGCGGAATGACCTGTCCTTCGCGCCGGGCAATGTCGATGATAGCGCTGCTATCATCTTGTTGGTATTGTTTCTCTCCAACCGGAATGGGTTCAATGCGGACATCCGTATTCGCGGCGATCAACCACAATTTCGCCCAATCCTTATGCGTCCATTTTCTGTCATAGCGCGGAGAAACTACCAGCAAATCAATATCGCTCCATTCGTGTTCCTGTCCTCTGGCATACGAGCCAAACAGAACACCATATTTGACAGGAATACCTTTCTGGTTCACTGCCTGGAGATAATCCTGGATTGACTTTACAATTCTTTTATCAGCCATTCTAAAGCAACCTTTGTGCGTTTGGCTATTGATTCTGCTTCGGCTTTGGTGAGCGCTCTGCCAATATTTCCATAACGCGCTTCGATATTCAACGGATTTAATTCTGCGAATAATGTCTGTTGTTGCGGTGTCAATTTCAGACCCGCCAAATTCGCCAACGAAAGAAGATTGTGAATCATGGGCGGCAGCTTCTGCGTTTTTTTTACTACATGCGCCTTGACCGCTTTCTCAATAGTTAAGTGGGCCGCCAACATGGCAAAAGCAATACGACCACCGCTCAAGCAATGTTCAACGTCAAGCCATGTGTCCAATGCTCCATCGCGCCAATAGGCAATCTGTTTTTCGATGTTAAGCTCAGGCATAATGTGTTTCAGGCTTTTGCCTTCCTTAAGGCTTCGATCAATTCCATCGTCTTATCCACCGTCATATTCTCGTGATACGTTAACCTATTGCCGCTTTGCACCTGGAACATGGGAGCCTTGTCGCAGGCTGCCAGGCACATAACCGCTTCGAGCGTCACCAGCCCATCGGGCGTGGTCTCGCCGACCTTGATGCCCAGCTTGCCACACAGCGACTCGATAAATTGGTCCGCGCCGCGCAGGGCGCAGGGCAGGTCGTTGCAGACCTGCATCCGGTATTTGCCGGCTTTTTCGTCGTGGTAGAGCGTATAAAAACCGATGATCGAAACGACTTCGGTCGTGTTGGCTCCGATCAACTCCGCAATGTCTTGAATCGACTCTTTGGTGATGTAACCCGCCTCGCGCTGGGCCAGGTACAAAAGCGGCATCACCGCCGAGCGCTTCTGGTCGGCAGGGTATTTGGCAAAAATCTGCTTTACTTCATCCGGGTATTTCTCTGCCAGCATATTTTTCTCCATCTGTTCTTTTCTCTAACAAATGTACGTTGGTTGAGTAGGCGGTGCAGTCCCGCCGTACCCTGGCACCACCTGCCAGGGCAGGTGTCGAAACCAACAGCGGCAAAAAATGCCTGTAGTATGTGGTTTCGATACGCTCCTCACTGTCGTTCGGAGCTACTCAACCACCACAAATTTCCAAATATCTGGTGGTTAGTTCTCTAATCTCTAATCTCTAATCTCTACTCTCTGCTCTTTACCGATCAACATCTCCCAGCACAATATCCACCGAACCGATGATCGCCACCAGGTCGGCCACCAGGTGTCCCCTGGACATGACCGGCAGGACCTGCAAATTATCAAACGACGGGGTGCGGAAATGGATGCGGTAGGGCTTCGGGCCGCCGTCGCTTTCCAGGTAGACGCCCAACTCCCCGCGCGGCGATTCGACCGCGCAGTAAACGGCGCCCTTCGGCGCGTTGAAGCCCTCGGTCCACAGCTTGAAGTGGTGGATCAACGCTTCCATGCTCGTGCCGATCTCCGAACGCGGCGGCGGGACGAATTTGTGGTTGTTCGACTTCACCGGCCCCATCGGCAGCTTGTCCAGCGCCTGCTGGACGATGCGGACAGCCTGGCGCATCTCGGCAATGCGCACCATGTAACGGGCGTACACGTCGCCTTCGCTGCGCAGCGGGATTTCAAAGTCATACTGCTCATACCCCGAATAAGGGGCAAACTTGCGCACATCGTAACTCACGCCGGAACCGCGCAGGGTGGCGCCCGTCAGGCCCCAGTTGACCGCCTCCGCAGCAGAGATTTTGCCAATGCCGACCGTGCGGTCGATGAAGAGCGGGTTTTTGGTCAGCAGGGCTTCGTATTCGTCGATGCGTCCGGGGATGATCTTCAAGAAATCGCGGACGGCCTTCTCGAATTCGACCGGCACATCGCGCCAAACGCCGCCGGGGCGGATATAGGTGGTCATCATGCGCTGGCCGGAGACCAACTCGAAAATATCCAGGATTTGTTCACGCTCACGGAAGCAATACAGGAAGACCGACATGGCCGCCACGTCCAGCGCGGACGTCCCCACCCAAACCAGGTGCGAGGAGATGCGCTGGAGTTCCGCCAAAATGACGCGGATGGCCTGCGCCCGGGGCGGGACGTCCAGGCCGACCAGTTTTTCCACTGCCAGGCAGTAAACCAGGTTGTTGCCGAGTGGGTTCATGTAATCCAGCCGGTCGCTCATCACTTCGGCCTTCTGGTAGGTCTTCGACTCCATGTTCTTTTCGACGCCGGTGTGCAAAAAACCGACGTCGGGAATGACGTTGACCACCGTTTCGCCGTCCAGTTCCAGCAGCAGGCGCAGCACGCCGTGCGTCGATGGGTGCTGCGGCCCCATGTTAAGCATCATCGTCTCGCCCGAGAGCGCGCGCTCTGAGACAAGATTTTTCAGGTCACCCAGGGAGACTTCTTCAATCTGCGTCATAGCTAATGCTCCCTGTTTGCGGGCGGTTTTTCTCCGGCGTGCGGCTTGCGCGCGTCGATTTCGTCAAAGTTAAAGGAATACTGCGGTTCCTCGTAACCGAGGGGGTAATCCTTGCGCAAGGGATGGCCCTCCCAGTCTTGCGGCATCAGGATGCGGCGCAAATCCGAATGGCCGGTGAACTTAATGCCAAACATATCGTAGACTTCGCGCTCGCGCCAGTTTGCGTTCTTATAAATGCCTTCGAGGGTGGGGACCGCTGGTTTCAAGCCGGCGATCGGCACGCGCACGTTCAGGGCTATGCCGTTCGGGAGCGAGTTGAAGCGGTAGAACAGGTGGAAACGCGGGCTTTCAGCGGGCCAGTAGTCCACCGCCGTAATGGCCGCAAGCATGTCGAAGCCGAATTCGTCGTGGAGAGCTTGGGCGGCGGCGACGATTTTGTCCACCGGCAGGATGACGCTTGTTTCCCCGGCGAATTCAATCGTCTGACCGCCAAAGCGCTCGACGAGTTTCTCAATGATGGCAGCCAGAGCTTCGTTCATCTTAGGCCCAGTCCTTAATTCTTTCGGCTTTGACTTTTTCGTACAGGGTCACAATCCCATGGATCAACGCTTCGGGGCGCGGCGGGCAGCCGGCTACGTAAACATCCACCGGCACCACTTCGTCCACGCCCTGCACGATGGCGTAGTTGTTGAAGACGCCGCCGCACGAAGCGCAGTCGCCCATGGCGATCACCCACTTCGGGTCGGGCATCTGGTCGTAGAGACGGCGCAAAACCGGCGCCATCTTGCGCGAAACGCGCCCGGCCACGATCATCAAATCGCTCTGGCGCGGGCTGGGGCGCATCAATTCCATGCCGAAGCGGCTCATATCGTAATGCGAAGCCTGCGCGGCCATCATCTCAATGGCGCAGCAGGCCAGCCCAAACAGCATCGGCCACATGGCGTTCGTGCGGCTCCAGTTGATCACGTCTTCCAGGCGCGCAGTCACCACGCCCATGTTTCCAAGTTTTTGCTCTATTCCCATTCAAGCGCTCCTTTCTTCCAGGCATACACGTACCCTACCAGTAAGATCGCAATAAAGACCAGCATTTCGCCCAGCAGGAAAAGCCCGTTGCCGGCTTGAACAAAACTTTTGAAGACCAGCGCCCAGGGGATAAAGAAGACTACTTCGATGTCGAACAGGATGAACAGCACGGCAATCAGGTAAAAACGGATCGGGATGCGTCGCGTGCCCGGCCCGATGGGGTTCATGCCCGATTCGTAGGGCATGGATTTTTTGCCGGACGAGCGCTTTGGGCCAAAAAGGGCGCCCAAGACAATCGCAATCACGGCTACAGCCGTGGTGAGCACGATCAGGATGGCAATTGCAGCATATTCAAGCAGCATGACAAAAAATCTCCCGTAAGGGACGCAAGGGACGCAAGGGACGTAAGGGACGTAAGGGACGTATGGGACGCAAAGGATTGAGTAACAAGACTGAGTATATCAGATATGATAATACCGGTGTAAATTTTCACGAAGAGGGATCATGCCAAGAATTCGGGTGATTTTCATCACCCCCGCATCCACCTCCCCGACAGCTTTTCCGCCGTTAAATGGGCATGGCACCAAATCCGTTCGAATCCGTGAATCCGTTACAGAGTCCGTTGACCGAAATCCGTTCCAACACCCTGCCGGGCGCGCGTCCGTGAATACCCTATCGGGCACACGTCCGTTATAGAGTCCGTTGACCAGTTTTATGGTATGATTTCGCCACTTACAGGAGCCCTATGGAAGACAAAATCACAATTATTGAAGGCCCCCCTCCATCATTTGAACCAGTCCAGGATGGCTGGGCGCTCGGACTTAATGAAACCCGTCAGTTCTCTTTGACGGCCCTGACCCGCTTGCGCACGTATAACGGCCCGGCGCTGGTCGAACGCTGTTACCGCGCCTGGAGCCAGAACCGGCCGATCAAGCTGCATTACCGCGACGAAGCCGGCATGGAAGCCATGGCTCCCATCCTGGCTGCCCGCTCGGTGCAAACGGATGACGGCCATGTGCTGTTGCTCTGGTTGCACGTCGAACGCAACGATATGGAACTCGAAATCGGCGCCGACGACGATGACGACAATGAGCTTGAGGACGATTTGTAAAATACAAGTATGTCATTGCGAGGAGCGTTCTCCAGCGACGCGGCAATCTCCTGAACTCAGGGGATTGCCGCGCCGCCAACGAACGGCGGCTCGCAATGACATCTTAATTGGGTGGAACACTTATGGAATTTGAACCCGTTATCGGACTGGAAGTCCACATTGAACTGTTGACCGAGTCGAAGATGTTCTGCGGCTGCCCGGTGGTCGATTCGACCAGCGCAGCGCCGAACACCACCGTCTGCCCGGTGTGCGCGGGCATGCCCGGCACGCTGCCGGTTGCCAATGAGAAGGCCATCGAGTATGCCATGCGCGTGGCGCTGGCGCTCGAATGCGAGGTGGCGCCCGTCAGCATTTTTGCGCGCAAGAATTATTTCTACCCCGACCTGCCCAAAGGTTACCAGATCACCCAATATGAACAGCCGCTGGCCGTCAACGGCAAAATCACCCTGCAAACCTCGCAGGGTGAGAAGGTGATCCGCATCCATCGCGCGCATATCGAGGAAGACACCGGCAAGCTGACGCACGTGGACCAATACGGCGAAACGTACTCGCTGGTGGACCTGAACCGCGCGGGCGTGCCGCTGCTCGAAATCGTTACCGAAGCGGATTTCCGCTCTGCCGAGGAAGTGCGCGCTTATGGCGTGGCGCTACGTTCGCTGGTGCGTTATCTGGGCGTCAACTCTGGCGACCTGGAGAAGGGCGTGATGCGCATTGAGCCGAATATTTCCATCCGCCCGGTAGGGACGGAACCCTTCGGAACAAAAGTCGAGATCAAGAACCTGAATTCTTTCCGCGCGTTGGAGCGCGGTGTGTTGTATGAGATCAAGCGTCAGGAGCAGGTGATCCGCGCGGGGGGCAAGGTGGTGCAGGAGACCGCCGGTTGGGACGAGGCCAAACAGGCCACGTACAGCCAGCGTTCGAAGGAAGACGCGCACGATTATCGTTACTTCCCCGAACCGGATTTGCCGCCGCTGGTGCTGGACGCGGCGTTCATCGAGCGGGTGCGCCGGTCGCTGCCGGAACTGCCGCAGGCGCGGCAGCGGCGCTTCGCCGCCGAGTACGGCCTTTCGCAGGCCGAAGCGGCCCAATTGGTGGAGGAGAAGCCCGTCAGCGAGTATTACGAACGGGCCGCAACGGCGACCAAGTTGCCGGGTCGGATGGTATTTTCCTGGTTAACCGGGGAAATGTTCTCGCTGATGAAACTGGCCGGTATCGGGATCGAGTCCGTTAAGATTCATCCAACCGATTTTGGGGCTTTGTTGCAGATGATGGCCGATGGGCTGATCAATCAGAATACCGGCAAGGTGGTGCTGGCCGAGATGTTCGAGAAGGGCACAAGCGCCGCCGGGATTGTGGCCGCCAAGGGTCTGACGCAGGTTTCGGATACGGACTTCATCGCGCGCATGGTGGCCGAGGCGCTGGCCGAGACCGCCAAGGAAGTGGAGAGTTACCGCGCC
>JBARBA010000690.1:0-2888 GCA_049792555.1 Anaerolineales bacterium | reverse complement strand
CATCGTCGCAACATTAAGATTTTATTGCTTTTACGAATTTTGTAGCGCTTATTCCCGCAATCCGTTTAACTGGTATTTTATGGCCATTTCAAACCCATCGGAATTGAGCGCCCTTCAGGTGTTTTTCGCGCCCCGGTCTGTCGCCGTCATCGGGGCAACCGAAAAGGCGGGCAGCGTCGGCCGCAATATTCTGTGGAACCTGATCAGCAGCCCATTCGGCGGCGCAGTCTTCCCGATCAACCCCAAGCGTCCCAGCCTGTTGGGCATTAAAGCTTACCCGACGATTAAAGACGCGCCCGATCCCGTTGACCTGGCGGTTATCGTCACACCCGCCCCGGCCATTCCCGGAATCATTGGCGAATGCGTCCAGGCAGGCGTCAAGGGCGCCATTATCATCTCGGCCGGCTTCAAAGAAATCGGCCCCGAAGGCGCAAAGCTCGAACAGCAAATCCTCGAGCAAAGCCGCAAGTCGGGCATGCGCATCATCGGTCCAAACTGCCTGGGCGTACTGAACCCCATCAGCGGACTGAACGCCAGCTTTGCAGCCGGCATGGCAAACAAGGGCAACGTAGCCTTCATCAGCCAGTCCGGCGCGCTGGGCACTGCCGTGCTCGACTGGTCATTTAAAGCCAACGTCGGCTTCTCAGCCTTTGTTTCCATCGGCTCGATGCTGGATGTCAACTGGGGCGACCTGATCTACTATCTGGGCGACGACCCGCATACTGAAAGCATCGTCATTTACATGGAAACCATCGGCGATGCGCGCTCGTTCCTTTCGGCTGCGCGCGAAATAGCCCTAAGCAAACCGATCATCGTCATCAAGCCGGGGCGCACCGAAGGCGCATCCCGCGCCGCCGCCTCGCATACCGGCTCGTTGACCGGTTCCGACGAAGTGCTCGAAGTCGCCTTCCGCCGCGCAGGCGTGCTGCGCGTGGACAGCATCAGCGAAATCTTCTCGATGGCCGACGTGCTCGGCAAACAGCCGCGCCCCAAAGGCCCACGCCTGACCATCCTGACCAACGCCGGCGGCCCCGGCGTGCTGGCCACCGACAGACTGCTCACCACCGGCGGCGAACTGGCCGAGATCTCCGCTGAAACCATCAGCCAACTCAATGAGTTCCTGCCCGCCGCCTGGAGTCACAACAATCCCATCGACGTCATCGGCGACGCCAGCCCCGAGCGCTACTCCAAATCGCTGGAAGTGGCCGCGGACGACCCCAACAGCGACGGCCTGCTGGTCATCTTAACCCCACAGGCGATGACCGACGCGACCGCCACCGCCGAGGCGCTCAAAACCTACGCCAAAACTTTCGACAAACCCATCCTGGCATCCTGGTCTGGCGGGTTGGTAGTGGCGCCAGGCGAAGCCATCCTGAAAAGAGCCGGCATTCCAACCTTTGAATATCCAGACGACGCCGCGCGGGCCTTTACTTATATGTGGCAACTGACGTCCAATCTGAAAACACTCTACGAGACCCCCAGCATGCCCGACGACGATGGTTCAGGCCCCGACCGCGAGAAAGCCAAAGAAATCATCGCCCATGTGCGCGCCACAGGCCGCGACTTGCTGACCGAAGCCGAGTCGAAAGAGCTGTTGGCCGCATACTGCATTCCGGTCACGCCCACCCTGATTGCCACATCCGCACAGCAGGCGGGCGAAATGGCCGCAAAGCTGGGTTTCCCGGTGGTCGTCAAACTACACTCCGAGACCATCACTCACAAAACTGACGTGGGCGGGGTCAAACTCAACCTACAGGATGCCGCAGCAGTGGAAGCGGCCTTCGCTGCCATCCAACAATCCGTCACCGAAAAAGCCGGGGCGCAGCACTTTCTGGGCGTCACCGTCCAGCCGATGATCAAAGTCGAAGGTTACGAGTTGATCCTCGGATCGAGCATCGATCCGCAGTTCGGGCCGGTGCTGCTCTTTGGCAGCGGCGGGCAACTGGTTGAAGTTTTCAAAGACCGCGCGCTGGCCCTGCCGCCGCTCAATACCACATTGGCGCGCCGCATGATCGAGCGCACCAAGATCTACACAGCGCTCAAGGGTGTGCGCGGACGCAAGCCGGTTAATATGAAAGCGCTTGAACAATTACTGGTGAGTTTCAGCCAGTTGGTCGTCGAACAACGCTGGATCAAGGAAATCGACATCAACCCGCTGATCGCTTCCCCCGAAGGTCTCCTGGCCCTCGACGCGCGCGTGGTGCTGCACAGCAAGACGGCCGAAGAAGAATATTTGCCGCCGCTTGCCATTCGCCCCTACCCGAACAAATATGTTTTCCCCTGGACGATGAAGAGTGGTCGCCCGGTGGTCATTCGCCCGATCCGCGCCGAGGACGAGCCGCTCATGCGCAACTTCCATGAGACGCTCTCCGACCGCAGCGTCTACCTGCGTTTCCTGTCGTCCATGCAACTCAGCGAACGCGTCACCCACGAACGCCTGTCGCGCGTCTGTCACTGCGACTACGCGCGCGAGATTGCGCTGGTGATTGAAGGCAGCATCGAGCCTGCGCCAGCCCCGCGCCGAAGGCAGGACGATCTGCGGCAGACGCAGGATGCAGACGATGAGAAATTAAGTAGCGAGATATTGGCCGTCGGTCGTTTGAGCCGTTTCCGAGGCGACGACAGCGAAGCGCGCATGATGATACTGGTCAGCGACCACTTCCAGGGACAATGTCTTGGCAGCGAACTGGTCACGCGCCTGGTTGAAATTGCCCGCAGCGAAAAAATCCAGCGCATCGTGGCCATGATTTCGCAGGAAAACGAAGCCATGCAAAAGATTTGCCAGAGACTTGGGTTCACCATGAAACCGATGGCAGAAACCGGCATGGTCGAAGCGCTGATGGAGTTGTAAATCAAATACAGGTGGGGGAAGCAGGAGAGATAAATGC
>JBARBA010000689.1:0-4658 GCA_049792555.1 Anaerolineales bacterium | reverse complement strand
TGTTTATGTGCCCCAACCAGGCAAAGCCTTAAGCCTGTAACTATCTCCATCTTGAAAAACGCCGAAGGCCATTTGGGTATGTACCCAGTCTTTATTAAAAATAACGCCGGAGCCGACAACCCACCCGCTTTGAATTTTCACCGGTTTGACATCGAAAAACACTCTGGCGACGATGAGATCATTTGGACTGCGAGGGCTATCGTCCGGATTGATACGAACAATGGTGTAGTCAAGTATTCTGTCATCATCAGTATCTTTTGTTTTGTAATACTCAAGCCATTGTGTTACCAGTTTTGTCATAATTTTTTCAGGCGTTAAACCAGACACATCCTTCACCGGGATGCGAGAAATAAAGCTCTGATCCCAACCGTCCAACGGAGGCACATAGGTCGATGTCATTACAACTTCCAGGCTTGGCGTTGGTGAGTTGGCAGGTGTCTCAACCGCTTTTATCGGCTTTGTTGTTAATGTTGGTGCAAGCGGAGTTGGCGTAGTTGTTGAGGTCTGAGTTGTATTTTCAATAACCGGAGCAGCACTACATGCTGAGATAGTGATCAATAATAAACAAACGATCAGCATGTGGAGAGAGTAAATTTTCATAATAACAAATTCCTTGTGGAAAACTTGCTGAAACGGACTATCGGATAGCTGGTCGACGCAGGTTGGATTATAGTAAAAACATATTTCGAGTAAAGGTAAGCATCTCTACGGACTCTGTTTTCTCCAGCCGTCAATATGTATAATTTGAAATTCGTATGTCCAGTATGACAATGGGTAGTTGTGTCTGTCAGCGGTGTGCGCATCAATAAATATATTCCCCAAGCTTGGGCAATTAGGAGCTGGCGGTTTATAAATACCAACGATCATTCCCTCATGAAACCATATCCCGCTTTTTATTTGAACCACATCCCCAAGCCATGCATAGCAAAGACTTATAACCCGATGTCCATACGGCCCTACCCTTGAGCTATTACCCTGCAAAAAATTGGATTGGGCAGTTACATTTACCCAAGCATATGATCCGGCATTGGCTATTGGACCACTTTTTTGATCAAAAAGGTAATACCAATCATAGTTCCAGTTACGACTACCAACAGGGGCCATTCCACTTGTATTCGGGGGGACTCTTCCCTGCCCAGCATAGATAGCTTGAGCCACAAAGTTTGCGCAATCATCACCTGTTGGGTCTCGTCGATAGTGAGGGCCAGTGCTGTTCCAATATTTATCCGCATAACTTATCGCTAAGTACGGAACGTATGTATAGGGTGTCAAGGATGGGAGATTTTCTATATTTGCTAAAACTTTTTTTGTTCCTGTCTTGGAATTAGCATTTTTACTCTTCAAGTCTTCTTGATAATTTTCATATACTTGCTTTTTAATATCATCTTTAGTTGCTTGATTTAATACTTGCGAAAGTTCATCCTGATATTCATCTGCGTTAATAACCCACATCCCCCCCCTTTTTTGAAGAATTAATGAGTGGGGTAAGTTAGCAAGCTCAGAAACCTCAGGAGCGGCAGATTCAAAAATAACTTTATGGCTTTCACGCAGAAGAACTGTAGCCTGATCGTGATTAATTACAATGCTGTCAAAATCCAATGTGTACTTGTAGCTGACATATTTCAGGTCAAAGAGCGTGGCAATATAAAGCTCGATATCGCGCTTATCCTTCTCCTTTTGAACCCACGCTTGTGCATTATCTTCTAATAATGGAGAAAAATCCTGTGCTCGAAGTACTTTCTGGCCCTCATAGCGTAATGTGAAATAAGCATTGATTGCAGCTTTAATCTTTTGAGTATCACTCAATGTAGGGTTTGCTTGAGCGGCCTGGTACTGCGAAACAACCTGCAGGTTTGTAGATCCAGAGTCACCCTGAACCGGTGCAGATGCACCTAATGAAGTAAACACAAAAACAAAAAGAAAAAGTAGTAATCCCAAACGCCAAACTATTTGATTTGCCTTTAACTTATGAGACATGATTAATTATCCTTTCTTGATTAGAGAACTTACTTTGGATTCTACAATTCGTCATTTCCCAACGCCAGCGGGCCTTTGCGTTCGAACAACAAATCCATCAGGTTCTCGGCCAGTTTGTCAGAGTCGTGCCGCCAGGGGCGCTCTACGTCCAACACGTCGGCCCCGAAGACCGGGTAGACGGCAGCCTTTTGATCCAGCTTGACCCAGTCGACGCCGTTGGGAAGCGCGCCTTCGTAATTGTTATTATAAACAATTACGTCGAATAAATCAGCGCCAACATGCTCTTCGAAGACGCGGATATGGTCGGAACAGGTGTAAGCGGCCGTTTCGCCGCGCTGGGTGGCGATATTGACCACGTAGGCCTTCATGGCCGTGCTGGCGCGGATGGCCGCCAGCAGGTCTGGGACCAGCAGGTTGGGCAGCAGACTGGTGTAGAGACTGCCCGGCCCGATTACGATCATGTCCGCTGCCAGGATGGCCTGGATGACCGGCGGAAAGGCGGACGGGTTGTTCGGCTCGATGGTCACGCGCCGCACGCGCCCCGGCATGGACGGGATGCGGCTTTCGCCTTCGACCCGGATCTCGTTGACCGTGTTGGGCAGCCGCACCTCGGCGACCAGCCGGATATCGTGCAAGGTGGCCGGCAGTACCTGCCCATGCACCGACAGCACCCGCCCCGATTCGGTGACCGCATCCTCGAAGCTGCCCGTGATCTCGGCCAGGGCCGAGATAAACAGGTTGCCGAACGAGTGCCCGCCCAGGCCGGTATCGTCGCTGAAACGGTACTGGAACAACTGGGCCAGCAAGGCCTCGTCATTCGAGAGCGCCGCCAGGCAGTTGCGGATGTCGCCGGGCGGCAGGATGCCGAGGCTCTGGCGCAACATCCCCGACGAGCCGCCGTCGTCGGCCACAGTCACCACCGCCGTCAGGTTGGATGTGTGATTTTTCAGCCCGCGCAGCAGGGTAGCCATGCCATGTCCGCCGCCCAGCGTCACAATGCGCGGGCCGCGTTCGCGGCGGCGGTAGCTTGCGATCTGATCCACCAGCCGCGCGCCGGGACGCATGAAGGGGTTGAGCAAGGCGCGATTCAGGCCCCAGATGCCCAGGAAAATCAGGAAGACACCCAGTCCGCCAAAGATGACGACACGGATCAGGCGCGGGAGAAAGCGCAGGGTGGCGACGTTTAGCACCGAGATGATATCGTCCGCAGCCGTCGAGCGGTAAAAATCCAGTAAATAATAGGCGAGGCCAACGCCAAGCAGGGTCACACCCAGCAGCAGCAGGAAAAACCAGCGTTTGACCCCCAGCCCGGGGGCCAGCCAGCGCAACGTGCTTGCGGTTTCTTTCTTGAGCGTACCCAGCCATTTTTGCACCGGCTGATAATAGCAGTCTTCAAATGTTCCGTCAACTGCGGAATTCGTATTGCGTAAACACGGATGGCGAAGATGGTCTGCCCATTGCGCAAAACGGGCTGGGCAAACCCTGTATGTAGTTCCGTATGGCGTCTCCACCCGATTCCAAAACCGACTCGCTTACGGTATACTTTGCCGCAATGACAACCCCTCATCACCCGGTGGAGAACCTATGAAACGTTACGCATGGATTGCAGGCGGCGCGCTGCTGGTCATTGCGCTGGCCCTGGGGCTGGCGCTCATCCTGCCGCCGCGCGAAGTTCTTTACGACTTCGTCATGCTCTACTCGGCCTGCCTGGGGATCATCCACCACACGCCGCTCTATGACAATGCGGCCATCATCCGCCTGACGATCACCCAACTGAATCTATCGGAAACATTCACGGTTTTTCCCTATCCGTACCCGCCCTGGTATGCCTTGAGCCTCTGCTACCTGGCCTTCCTGCCGTTACGGAAAGCCGCCACTGCCTGGATGCTGCTCAACACCGCCATGCTGCTGGCCTCGACGGTTTTGTTGACAAATCGATGGAAGCCGATCCCGCGCGCGCTGGCGCTGCTGGCTACGCTGCTCTTCATCCCCTCGCTGGGGCTGATCGTGGTCGGACAGTATTCCGCCCCGGTGCTATTGGGCGCGGCCCTCTTTATGTACGCCACGCGGCGGGAGGATGCCCCGCTGACGGCGCTCGGCTTGCTGTTGATGACCTTTAAACCGCACATCGGCCTGTTCCTGCTCCCGGCGGGCTTTCTCTGGCTGTTGGTTCAGAAAACGCCCTTCGCGCGCCGCGCCGTCTGGATGACGCTCGGCGGCGGGCTTGTCCTGGTCGCGCTCGGCTTCCTGGCCGACCCGGCCTGGCCGCTGACCTACGTCCACTCGCTGGTCAGCTACACCACCATCCCCGGCGTCGCCAACCGCGACCTTACGGCCAGTTTCTCGGCGCTGCTGGTCAAGATGGTGCTCGGATACGGCAGCGCATTTTGGGCCACCTGTTTGAGCGTCGTCCTGATCGCCGTCATGCTGGCGCTCTTCTGGCGCTTCAAGGTCTTCGCAAACATCGAAACGCTGGTGGTCGGCTGCGCATTAATGACCTTGCTGGGCGACCCTTATATGTTCAACTATGATTACGTCCTGATGCTCCTGCCGCTGGCCTACCTGTTTGGACAGACAAAAAGTCTTTTCCCCCGCCTGCTGATTGGCGCGGCCTACCTCCTGCCCTGGCTCAGCCTGTCCGGGTTGGGACGTGACGCAAACATCTTTTACGCAGTCGCCGC
>JBARBA010000688.1:0-7576 GCA_049792555.1 Anaerolineales bacterium | reverse complement strand
GTTGATAGGGGCGGGTCTTCTTTGCCGAAGGCGGTCATTCCCCTCGCCCGGGCGCTGATGGGCGGGACAGCCCGGCCATCACGAGAGACCCGCCCCTACGGATTGTGACGCGCGCCTGTCGGTAGGGGCGGGTCTTCTTTGTCGAAGGCGGTCATTCCCCCCGCCTGGGCGCTGATGGGCGGGACAGTCCGGCCATCACGGGAGACCCGCCCCGATCCAGGATGCGCGCCGGGTAGCCGTAGGGGCGGGTCTTCTTTGCCGAAGATGGTCATTCCGCCCGCACAGGCGCTGGTGGGCGGGACAGCCTGGCCATCACGAAAGACCCGCCCCTACTATTTGCATGGTACTGTAAAGTTGCCGTGACGTACTCCACCTTTGCCGTCCGGTGCTGTAAGGTTGCCGGGCGGTACTGTGTCTTTGCCGAATGGTACTATAAGCTTGCCGGATGGTACTGTGTCCTTGCCGAATGGTGCTGTAAGCTTGCCTGGCGATACTCCATCTTTGCCGCCTTGTACTGTAAGCTTGCCGGATGGTACTGTAAGCTTGCCGGATGGTACTGTAAGCTTGCCGAATGGTATTATACCTTTGCCGTATTATAGACCTGTCGGGTCTTGGAGACCCGACAGGTCTGCCGCTGCAAATGGAAAACTCGTCACAAATTCAGTACACTTGCCTATTCCTTTTGGGTTCGCAAATCTGTATAATGATTAATAGTATAACCAAAACGCACCCAAAGGGATGCCGCGCTGCGGAGGGCAGGCGTGTGGGATTGTGTCCTTCTAAAGTTCTGTTTGGTGGAGGAAAATATGAAAGCAAAGTCTTTGTTTCAATCGATGGTACGCGCATTCTTGATGGTCGTCCTGCTGGGAAATATGCTGACTCCCCAGACCAAGACCGTTTTGGCAAAGCCGTTGGCAGGAACCTTCACAACCTGTGCTGCGCAGACCCAAATCCCTGCGGCAGAGTGTGATGCGTTGGTGGCTTTGTACAACAGCACCAACGGCGCGGGGTGGACCTATCACACGGGCTGGCTGCAAACAGATACACCGTGCAGTTGGTTTGGAGTAATTTGTGGGAATGGAACAAACGTTACGGAGTTGCAGACGAGGCAGGATCGGTTAACTGGTTCTATCCCGCCAGAACTGGGCAGCCTGACAAGGCTCACGAATCTGTGGCTGGATTGGAATCAGTTGACCGGTTCCATTCCAACCGAACTGGGCAATTTGACAAATCTTACATGGCTGAGTTTGGGGAGCAATCAGTTGACCGGTTCTATCCCGATAGAGCTTGGCAACCTGACAAATCTTAATTATCTGAGTTTGGGTTACAATCAGTTGACTGGATCCATCCCAACACAGCTTGGTAACCTGACAAGTCTCACGGCGCTGAGTTTGAGTGGGAACCAATTGACTGGTTCTATCCCGACTGAACTGGGCAGCTTAACAAATCTCACATCGCTGTATTTGGATTGGAATCAGCTGACCGGCCCCATCCCGGCACAATTTGGGAATCTGACAAATCTCACGAGTTTGTGTCTGACTGATAATCGATTGAATGGCTCCATTCCAGTGGAATTGGGCAATTTGACAAATCTCACAGGGTTGTATTTGAGTGATAATCAATTGAATGGTTCTATTCCAGCGCAACTGGGCAACCTGACAAAGCTTACGATGCTGTGGCTGTATGATAATCGGTTGATCGGTTCCATCCCGATTGAAATAGGCAACCTGACAAATCTCACCAATCTGGATTTGCGTAATAATCAGTTGACCGGCTCCATCCCGACCGAACTGGGAAATTTGACACAACTCATGGGTTTGCGTTTGGAAAGCAATCACATTGATGGGGAATTTCCTGTGTCCTTCCTTGATTTAGTCAATCTCAATACCTTTACATTTGGTTGTGAATTAACATCTTCCAATGCGAGTGTGATTGCCTTTGTTGCTAAGTTGTCGCCAGATTGGAAAAACAAAACCTGCGCGCCAGCGGTTGATTCCTTCATAGTTGCCACACCATCTCACAGCCTCAACATACCCATCACGACCTTTACAGCCTTTGATGGCACAGGCATAACTGGCTACATGATTACCGAGTCATCTACTGCGCCCACGATTGACAATTCAAGCTGGTCTGGCACGGCACCCACAACCTATACAGTTTCAATGGATGGCCTTTACACGCTTTATCCGTGGGCGAAGGATACAGCAGGTCATGTGTCGTCAGTCTTTAGTGTGCCTGTAAGTGTCACGGTGGATACCTACGTATCTCCGACGCCCACTGAGACTTTGACACCTACGCCCACGCTTACGGCAACCGTAACAGATACTCCCACGTCAACAGAAACTTTCACGCCCACCAATACACCCACTTTGACCTTCACCCCCACTAACACTAACACTCATACCCCAACCCCGACCTTTACGCCTACCACAACAAAGACACCCACGCCGACCCGGACACCGATCCCCATCACTATCATGCTCAAGTCTGTAGCCGCCCAGGATGGCTGGATTCTCGAATCGAGCGAGACCAGCAACATAGGCGGCACACTGAACACCACCGCCACGACCTTCAACCTCGGCGATGACGCAACCAAGAAACAATATCGCGGCATCCTGTCTTTCAGCACCGGGGACAATCTGCCAGATGCAGCGGTTATCACCCAAGTGACGCTCAAGTTGCAGAAAAACGCAACTGTTGGCGGCGGCAACCCGGCAGCGATCTTCGGGGGCTTCATGGTCGATATCAAGAATGGCTTCTTTGGCACAGCGGCGGCGCTGCAAGCCGCCGATTTCCAGGCAGCGGCCAGCAAGACTTACGGCCCATTCAACACGGCGCTGGTCGGCGGCTGGTACAGCATTGACTTAACCGCTGCGAAGGCGTATGTCAACAAACTGGCGGCGGGTGTGGGGCTGACGCAAATCCGCCTGCGCTTCAAGCTGGATGATAACAACAATACGATTGCCAATTATCTCAGCCTGTTCAGCGGGGACGCCCCGACGGCCTCGCGTCCGCAGTTGATTGTTACCTATTACGTGCCGTAACACGACAGACCTCCGAGTTTTTGGAAAACTCGGAGGTCTTAGGTTTGCCTGTTTTCGCGGTTATGGTGTACGATTGGAGCGCAAGAGTCTTTGGTAAAACCACACGAAGGAAAATGAAATGTTGACAACCTATCGTAGAAAAGCCACAGTGCGTTCTGATGGACGCATTGAAATCAAAACCCCCAACTTGAAACCCGGCACCCGGGTGAATGTCACCGTGCGCGTGGAAAGTGAACCGGATGACGCCCAGGAACGTGAACAGCGTGTGCGCGAGTTAAAGGCATTGTTCAAAGAAACCCAGGCGCTGCCCCAGGCAAAAACAATCACCGAGGAAGAAATCGCCGCTGAAATTGCCGCCTATCGCGCCGAGCAAGCCGGGAAAAATGGATGAAGGTGATCTTCGATACGAATGTGTTTATCTCTGCGGTCTGGCGCGATAAAACCCCCGAAGAAGTGATTGTGTGGGTGGTGAATCAGCCAGGACGGCAATGGGTGGTTTCAAGCGAAATCCTGCACGAGTATCGGGAAGTCTTGCATCGCAAGAAGTTTTCGTTTTCCGCTGAAATCATGGAAAAGTGGGAAGAAGTGCTGGATAAGAATACCCAAAAAGTGCGCGCGACGCAACATTTCGATTTTCCGCGCGACCAAAAGGATGCCAAATTCCTGGCCTGCGCCATTGCCAGCAACGCCGACTACCTGGTAACCGGTGACAGTGATTTCAGCGATGCACGAAAATTTGTGAGCGAAATAGCGAATATCACCATCCTTTCTGTCTCTCAGTTCAAACGTCTCATCATAGGCGAAAAATAGAATATCCATACTAAAAGACCTCCGAGTTCTTGAAGAACTCGGAGGTCTTGTCTTCTTCTTCACCCATCCAACATCTCCCGAAAGCGCTTCACCGTCCCCGCCAAATCCGGCCCGGCGCGGTGCAGGTTGCTGCTCATCAGGAAAGCCACGTCCGGGCCGTAGACGGTCAACATATCGGCAAACGATTCGGCCTGGATGCCGCCGCCGGGGGCCACGAAGATCGGCTTGAGCGCCCCCATCGGGGCGACGCAGCCCAGCGCGATGCCCGCGCAATCCTCGCGGCTGTACGAGGCAAAGCGGCCCACGTAATTGGGGAAGACGCTCATGTCCGCGCCCGCCAGCCGCAGCAGTTGACCGTGCATCACGCGATGGTTGACGCCAAACTCCCGGCTCAACACGTAACTGCCGGTGAAAGCCGGGTGGCTCATGATCGGCAGGTTGATGGCGTCATCGTCGGCCACACGGCGCATGAAGTCCAGCCCGCAGTGACCGGGGATCAACATCAGCCCGCCCGCGCCCGCTTCCTTCGCAAAATGGATGCGTTCGAGCATCGTCTCAAACGGGCCGGTGACGTTGGGCATGTAGAGCGTGTGACCGCCGGTTTGGACGTTGGCCTCGGCAATCGCTTCCGCCGTGCGCGTGACGCGCTCCTTAAACGGGGCGAAAGGCTGGTCGCCCAGGCCGTGATCGTCCTTGATGATGTCCATGCCGCCCAGCGCCAGTTCGTGGGCCATCGCCGCCAGTTGCGCGGCGTTCAGGCCCATCGGTTTTGCCGCCGTCGCCAGCAGGGGCCGCCCAAAGACGCCGATCTTCGTCCGCAGGCCGGCCACCCCAAAGCGCGGGCCTTTGAAGCGGGTCAGAATCCCCTCTGAAAGATCGAGTTCCACCAGCCGGATGCCGGGCTTCATGCTGATGTTGCCGAAGAGCACGTTGACCAGTTGCGGAAGTTCGTAGCCGCTGGTCTCGTCCGCGTACGAGATGACGGCGCGCCAGCTTCCATCTTCAAGCGGATCGAGGGATTCAACCTGCCCGAAGACGTGGTCGCGGATGTCCCCGGCGGGGACCAACTCTGCGGGGTACTCAATCGTCTGCTCGATGCAGATATCCAGCGCGCGGGCGCGGGCAGTGTCGGCGTCGCCCTGGAGTTGGTACACGGCCCGGAAACGGGAGCCGGATACGGGGAGATGAGTCCCGGCGGGGAGCAAACTCACAGCGCCTCGACCTTCGCCGCGCTATGCACCTTGTCCAGTCTGACGGTTTGCAAATCCGCTTCGCCGATCTTGAGCGGCCTGCCCAGCAGCTTTTCCACGGCCTGCGCCAGCGCCAGCGCATCCAGGCCGTATTTGCGCATTAGGTATGGTTTGGACGCGCCGTGAGCGTAGGTGTCGTTCAGCCCCAGCCGCAGCAGGCGCTTGCCGATGCCGTGTTCGACCATCATCTCCGCCGTAGCTGTGCCCAGACCGCCTTGCAGGGTGTGATTTTCCATCGTGATCACGCCGTGCCGCGCCGCGCGCAGCGCTTCGAGCACCGTCGGGTCGGTGAAAGGTTTGTGCGTGGTGATGTGCAGGTGCCGGATGCCCACGCCGCGGCTGCGCAGCACTTCGCTGGCGCGCAGGGCTTCCTCGGTGCAGATGCCGGCCGTCAGCAGGGTGACGTCGTCGCCCAGGCTGAGCACGCGCGCCTGGTTGAAGCGCATCGGTTCGGACTGCGGGAACAGGCGCGGAATTTCGCCGCGCAACATGCGCACGTAGACCGGGCCGTTGACGGCTTGCGCCACGTCCAGCACGCTTTCCACATCGGTGGCGTCGCCGCACTCCAGGATGGTCATGTTGGGCAGCGCACGCAGGATGGCGATGTCGTCGGTAGCCTGGTGCGTCGCGCCGCCGGGCGTGGTGATGCCCGGCAGGAAGCCGATCAGCCGCACCGGCAGGTTGGGGTAACAGATTGACATGGCAAGCTGGTCGAGCGGGCGACGGTAAAGGAAGACGGCGAAGGTGTGCAGGAAGGGGGTGTAGCCCTCGCGCGCCAGCCCGCCCGCGAAACTGAGCATGTTCTGCTCGGCAATGCCCAACGAAATAAAGCGCTCCGGGTAGGCCTGCTGGAACAGGTTGGCCTCCACCGAACTGGTCAGGTCGGCGGAGAGCACCAGCACGCGCGCCTTGTATTTGGCCCATTTCACCAGGTTTTTGGCGTGGACTTGCGAAAGGATTTCCGGCTTGCTGTTGCCTTTGGGCGACTCCATCTCGGCCAGCAGCGCCTGGTAACGCGCCTTTTCGCCGCCGCTCTCGCCCGCGAAGCGCAGGTAATGCAGCTTGGGGCGACGCTCTTCGAGCAATGGGAAGCCGCGGCATGGGTCGCTGTAGCACAGCACTACCAGCGGGCGGCCATCCGGGGCCAGTTCGGCGGGGGCGGCCAGCGCGTCCACATCGTGCGCGTCCACTTTGAAGACGCGCGCGCCGAAGGCTTCCAGCTTTTGCTGAAGCGGCTCGATGTTCATCACAGTGTCCATTTTGCCGTCGCACTGCTGACCGTTGACGTCCACGTAGACGCCGATGTTGTCGATCTTGTGGAAGACCAACGTCTGGAAAGCTTCCCAGACCTGCCCGATCTGGAACTCGCCATCGGACATAAAGACCCACACCCGGCCCTGCTCGCCCCGGCGCTTGCGCGCAAAAGCGATGCCGGCCGCCTGGCTGAGGGCCTGTCCCAACGACCCGGCAGTGACTTCGTGCCCCGGAGAGTGTTCCGCGCCGATCATTTCGACGCTGCTGCCGTCCTGGTTGAACTGCTCCATGCCTTCGGCGGCCATGCGCCCGGTCTCGACCAGGGCGTTGTAGATCACGACGGCATAATGCACCGCACTGACGATGAAACGGTCATACTCCGGGGTTTGCGGGCCGTTGTAGCCCGCGCCGGTCTTGTAAGTCGTGTTGCCGGGGCCGGGCACGCCGCCGAACGGCTCCGGGATGCGCGGCGCAACGCTGGGGCCAAGCTTCATGACGCGCGTATACAACGTCGCCAAAATCTCTGCCGACGAAGCGGCCTGACTAAGGTAGCCGCCGTTGTTTTTGAGCGTAAATTCGAGCGCGCGCCGTCGAATGGCCGCGGCCACGCGCCGCGCCTCGTCTTGCCAGGGAGATGGGGAGATAGGTTGCATGAC
This sequence comes from Anaerolineales bacterium, assembly GCA_049792555.1. Classification (GTDB taxonomy): domain Bacteria; phylum Chloroflexota; class Anaerolineae; order Anaerolineales; family Villigracilaceae; genus UBA5195. Next base: position 562 of record JBARBA010000688.1, on the reverse strand, counting down.
TATTCCTCTATAAAGTTGGGTATTTGGGGGATTTGTTTTGCAGGATAAAGTGGCTGTCACTTATCGATTTGACTTAAAATGCAAACGCCGGCCTGAGGGGGGCAGGTCGACGTTTGCAAGCAACATTATAGGACAGGTGCGCAAAAAAAGCAAGGTTTTTTTGCGGCAATTTTCGCTTTTCTTTAGTAATCCTCGCCCAGGCTGAGCAAGCCGGTTGCCAGTTTCGGCGGATGCACTTTTTCTTCATCCTTGCCAAAGCGCACCACGTCGCCGCCTTCATTGACGGCTTCCACCGCCAGGCCCAGGCTTTGCAACTCCTTGACCAACACGCGGAACGAAGCCGGGATGCTCGGTTCTTCAATCGGTTCGCCCTTGACGATGGCCTCATAAGCGTTGACGCGGCCCTGGACATCATCGGATTTCACCGTCAGCATTTCCTGCAAGGTGTATGCCGCGCCGTAGGCTTCCAGCGCCCACACTTCCATTTCGCCGAAGCGTTGGCCGCCGAACTGCGCCTTGCCGCCCAGCGGCTGCTGGGTCACCAGGCTGTATGGGCCTGTGG
>JBARBA010000687.1:0-2259 GCA_049792555.1 Anaerolineales bacterium | reverse complement strand
ATTCCGCCTTACACCCCGCCCTCCCATTTTCATCCTTCGGGGTGAGCGCCACTCATGGTGTCTGATCTGAAAATAACGTAGGGCGGAATTCATTCCGCCTTACAGCCCGCCCTCCCACTTCATCCTTTGGGGCGAGCGCCGCTCATGGTGTCTGATCTGAAAATAGATTTTCATGTTTGGTGGTGAAAATGTGTTTTCATGGAGACTTTTCAATATAGTATCGTTACTACAGCCACAAGAAAATAGAACGCGGATTCGGCGGATTAAGCTGATTTTCGCGGGAAGCCCCCGGAACGTAAGTGTAGTGGGGTAAAACTTAAAAGAATCCGTGCGAATCCGCCTGATCAGCGTCATCCGCGTTCTATTCCCTGGCACCGCCCGCCACACCTGTCCCGGCGTCCCTTCGGGAGGGCAGGTGTGAGCCATAACAGGCAAGAACCTGAGCAGTTACCAAAATATTGAGTTGAAACCATGACCCCCATTCCAGCCGTTGACTTGAAAACGCAGTACCACAACCTGCAAGCCGAAATCGACGCCGCCATCGCGCGTGTGCTCGCAAGCGGGAACTTTATCCTGGGCGACGAAGTGCGCGCCTTCGAAGCGGAGTTTGCATCCTACTGCGGCTGCCAATACGGCATGGGCGTCAGTTCAGGGACGGCCGCCCTGCACCTGGCCCTGCGCGCCGGTGGAATAGGGCAGGGCGACGAAGTCATCACCGTTTCGCATACCGCCGTCGCCACCGTTGCGGCAATCGACCTGTGCGGCGCGCGCCCGGTGTTGGTGGATATCGACCCGCAGCGCTACAGCATGTCCCCGGAGTGTTTCGAAGCTGCCATCACGCCCCGCACAAAGGCCGTCATCCCCGTCCATCTCTACGGCTGCCCGGCTGACCTGACGCCCATCCTGGAAATTGCCCGCCGCAACCACATTTTCGTGATCGAAGACTGCGCCCAGGCGCACGGCGCAACCTACCGGGGAAAGCGGGTGGGCGGCTGGGGCGATATCGCCGCCTTTAGCTTTTACCCGACCAAGAACCTGGGCGCATACGGCGACGGCGGGGGACTGGTGACGAACGACCCGGCCCTGGCCAAGCGCGTGGCGCTGCTACGCCAATATGGCTGGCAGGAACGCTACATCAGCTCTCTCAAGGGACTGAACAGCCGTCTGGACGAGTTACAAGCCGCCATCCTGCGCGTCAAGCTCGGCTATTTGGACGCCTGGAATGCGCGGAGGCGACAACTTGCCGGTCTTTATAACGAGTTGTTGCAGGGCTTGCCTGAAGTGCAAACGAAGGGGCTTGATCTCACGCTGCCTTGCCAGCCTGCGGGCGCTGAACACGTTTATCACCAATATGTCATCCGTTGCGCGCAACGCGACCGCCTGAAAGCTTTCCTCTTCGAGCAAGGGGTGCATTCCTACATCCATTATCCCGTTCCCGTCCACCTGCAGGAGGGATATGCAGACCTGGGTTACGCGCGGGGCGATTTGCCCGCCACAGAAATGGCTGCCGAACAAGTGCTTTCCCTGCCCATGTACCCGGAAATGAGCGAAGATTCTGTTCGTGGAGTCAGCCAGGCGGTGGGGGAGTTTTTCAAAAAGGCATCCATCGTTCAAGACTTGGCGTGATGATCCGCCAGGCGTAGGTCGGATTGGCAATCCGACTTACGACGACTTACAAATTGCCGCCAGTTGAAACCAACAGTTTCAGGCAAACAGTCATGGTAAGAATTCGAGACGTAGCAAAGCAGTTGAACTTATCCATCACGACCGTCTCGCGCGCGTTGGACGGTTATGACGACGTGGCCGAGCAGACGCGGCAGCTTGTCGTCCGCACTGCGCAAGAGATGGGCTATACCCCCAACCGCGCCGCCCGCCAACTGCGCCGCCGCCGCGCCGATACGATCGGTTACATCCTGCCTGCCGCCAAACCCGCATTTTCAGGCACATTCCTTTCTGAATTCATTTCGGGGCTGGGCGATGAAGCAGCGCTGCACAACTACGACCTGCTGATTTCTGCCGCCGAACCCAATTCGATGGAAGAGCACACAACCTACCAGCGCTGGGTTCAATCCGGCAAGGTGGATGGGGTTGTGCTGAACCGCGTTCGTCTGCATGATTGGCGCATCCAGTATCTTACGGCGCAAAAGGTGCCGATTGCGTGCCTGGAGCGTTCCCTGGATGCGTTCGAGTTTTTCGGCGTGGAGGTGGACTCTTACAGCGGATTCCTGGAATTGACCCATTACCTGGTGGGACTTGGTC
>JBARBA010000686.1:0-4443 GCA_049792555.1 Anaerolineales bacterium | reverse complement strand
GGGTGACGCACCGCCAGATGTAAGTCGGATTGGCAATCCGACTTACGCCACGCCGCCAAATATGCTGGGTTATCACGGCAACTCCCAAAGAACCGATTAATCCGTTTCCTACTCTCTGCTCTCTACTCTCTGCTCTCTACTTATGATTGAAACCAAAAAGCTCGTCAAACGCTTTGGGCTAAAGACCGTCCTGCGCGGCGTGGATTTCCACGTGGCGCAGGGCGAATTTGTGGCGTTGCTCGGCCCAAACGGAGCGGGCAAAACCACTTTCCTGCGCATCCTGGCCTCGTTATCGCGCCCATCGCTGGGAGTTGTGACGGTGGCGGGGTTCGCGCTCCCGGCCCAATCGGCGGCGGTGCGCCAGCGCTTGGGCGTGGTCTCGCACCAGCCGCTTTTATACGAAGACCTGACCGCTCAGGAGAATCTCCAGTTTTACGGGCGCATGTACGGCATTCCCAACCTGAACGGGCGCATCGACGAAGTGCTTGAGATCGTCGGCCTGGCCGCCCGCCGCAACGACCTGGTGCGCACCTTTTCGCGCGGGATGCAGCAGCGTTTGGCAATCGGTCGCGCCGTGCTCCACGACCCCGAAGTCATGCTTTTCGACGAACCCTACACCGGCCTCGACCAGGATGCTTCCGAAATGCTGGATACCATATTAAAAGAAGTTGCCGCGCGTGGACGCACCGTCGTGATGACCTCCCACGACCTGGCCCGCGCCGAAGAACTGGCCACCCGTTTCGACATCCTTTCACGCGGCGTGATTGCCGCTTCGGTCAAACGGGCCGATCTTGGCAAAGAGAACCTGCTCAGTTTTTACAAGAAGGCGTTGACGTATGGACAGTAGACCGGAGACCGAAGGCCGTAAAAACGGCGACCAGCGTGTCTCTGTGGACGAAACATCATCGTTTGTTGTCCACCGTCCACCCTCCACCGTCCACGGTCTCCCATCCTACTTCAAAGCCGTCTCGGCCATTGCCTGGAAAGACCTGGCTGCCGAATTGCGCTCGCGCGAACTGCTGACCGCCATGCTGGTTTTTTCCACGCTGGTCATCCTGATCTTTTATTTTGCCCTCGACCTGGATACCAAAACCCGCGATACCATCACCGCGGGCGTCTTGTGGGTCACCTTTGCTTTTGCCGGAACTATCGGCTTAAACCGCTCGATGGCTATCGAAAAAGACCGCGGCTGCCTGGACGGTCTCCTGTTGGCCCCGGTGGACCGCACGGCCATTTACTTTGGCAAAGTCATCAGCAACCTGGTCTTTATGCTGATTGTGGAAGTCATCACCCTGCCGGTTTACAGCATTTTTTACAACGTCAATCTTTTTAACCTGGGATTTATCGGCGTCATCCTGCTCGGATCACTCGGCTATACTGCCGTCGGGACTATTCTCTCCACCATGACGGTGCAAGCCCGCACCCGCGATATGCTCTTGCCCATCCTGCTTTTCCCGGTGCTGATCCCTGTGCTGGTGGCAGCCGTCAAAGCCTCCAGCGGTTTTCTCCAGGGCGCCGAGATGACCAATATCCTGCCCTGGTTGAATATCTTGATCGTTTATGACGCCATCTTCATCGCCCTGGCTTTTATGGTCTTTGATTTTGTTGTTGAAGAATAACCTTAACCGTAAATCGTCAATCGCAAATCGTAAATCGAAGGAGTTTCCATGTCGCCGCAACCCCCTGCTTTAAAGCTTCTCAATATACTTTCCGTTATCCTTGTCCCCGTCGCTTTTGGGATCGTGGTGTTCTACGCCCCGATGGAACAAATCATGGGGCTGGTGCAAAAAGTGTTTTACTTCCACGTTGCCACCGCCTGGGTCGGCATGTTGGGGTTCACCGTCGCCGCCGTCGTTGCCGTCATCTACCTGCGCACCAAAGATATGAAGTGGGACATGATCGAGTTGGCTGCGGTCGAAATCAGCCTGGTGTTTTTCCTGATCGCCATCGTGCTGGGTTCCATCTGGGCGCGCCCAATCTGGAACACTTGGTGGACCTGGGAGCCGCGCCTTTCCACCGCCGCTTTCCTTGAACTGTTCTACCTGGCTTACCTGCTGCTGCGCGACGGCGTCGAAGACCCCGAACGGCGCGCCCGTTTCGGCGCAGTCTACACGCTGATTGGCGTCATCGCAGTACCGATCACTTTTCTTTCCATCCGTGTGTTGCGCAGTATCCACCCGGTGGTGTTCGGTTCGGCTGGCGACACGTCAATGGGGATGACCGGAGAAATGTATTTCACCATGTTCTTCAGCATTATCGTTTTTTCGATTGTTTTTGTGACGTTGTTCTGGCATCGCATCCGCCTCGGCCAGCTTACCGGCAAAGTCGAAGAACTCAAGCTAAAATTAACTGAATAAGGAATAACCTATGGACGCAACTCCAGATACCCTTAATTATATGATCGCAGGTTATGTCGTTTTTACCGTTATCATGACAACCTACCTTGCCAGCCTGTACTTACGCTGGCGCTACCTGGAACGCGAGCTGCACGCTCTTGACGAAAGTGTAAAAAAGTAAAGTTCGTGTCAAAATTTGCGCAGAGTCCGCTATAATTACATCAGGACTTTGTTTTGCCATGCGGGTAAATAAACCTGTTTTGCTGCTGACTTTCATCGTGTTGACGGTTTTTCTTTTGGGACTGATGTCGTCCCTGCTCTTTAAAACCGGTTCTGTTTACGCAGCTTCTGCGCGCCAGCAGCCGACTCCCAGCGGCCCCAACCGTTACACATCGATGACAGTTGATTTCACGCTATATGAGTGGTGGATTGTGGCCTGGGAGGATAATGAGGTTCAATGCTCATTTTGGGCCGATCACGAAGGCCTGCCTTACGATAGCGACATCATCTCTGCCTGTGGACAGACGTTTTTCGACAAATGGCAAGCCAAATCAGCCCCTTGCGATAAAGAGAATATCACGGAGTGCCGGGGATTTTATTTACTGAACGCAGGGAGCAAGCCAGCCCAAAAAGACGTGCCTGTGATTCTTCCGCCGCCGGTGGTGTGGGTTTCCGTCGAAGGTTGTGAGCCAGACCCGGATGGGTGGTGTACGCAGCAACCGCTGCTGGTGTTAACCGGCGAGGAACCCCTGCCGAACGAATCGATTACAAAAATCCACGGCTCTATCGGCGCCGATCCTTTTACCTGCCCCAAAAGCCCATGCAAGTTCAAGCTAAAAGAGACCGTGCCCGAGGGAATCCATTTTCAGTTCTGGGCGGATTCGACCTATGGCGATACCAGCAAGCTTTTCACCGGCATTCTGCGCGTACTTTCGGACAAAGGCCAACCCGGTCGTCTGGTGCCGCGCCTGTATGTGGATGTGCTCAGCACACAGTGGACAGGGCAACCGGCGGCTTCGTGCGCCCAGGTCTGGGAATCTTTCCCGCCGCCCAACGGCCTGCCAAACTGGCTGACCACTCCACAGGTGAGCGACGACCTGCAATCGAACATCCCTTACGCTTACCTGGCCGCCAACCTGATCTCCCAGGGCGTGGTGGATGCTACTGCCTGTCCGGGGGGCGGCCTGCTTCCTGATGGCTCGGCCAATTCGTGCGGAATGGATGCAGCCAAACCGGCTGTCGATAAATGGCAAAATCAGTTTGATAAGTTGATTTTCCAGATGGCGCAGGAGAACGAGGTGCCGGCCCAATTGCTGAAGAACCTGTTCAGCCGCGAGAGCCAGTTCTGGCCAGGCGTTTTCCGCAACGGCAAAGACATCGGGCTGGGTCAATTGACCGAAGATGGCGCAGATACGGCCTTATTGTGGAACCCGTCTTTCTACAACCAGTTCTGCCCGTTGATTCTTACCAAACATGTCTGTGAGACCACAGGTTACGCCAATTTAAAGGCCAAGCAACAAGCGTTGCTGCGCGGCGCGTTGGTCCACAGTGTGGATGCAAGCTGCACTGACTGCCCGCTGGGGCTGGATATTTCGCGGGCCAATTTCAGCGTAAGAATCTTTGCGCATACCCTGCTGGCAAACTGCGAACAGGCCGGGAAAATTGTCGAAAATGTAACCGGCCAGAAGCCGGGACGGACGGTATCCTACGAGGATATGTGGCGCTTCACGTTGGTCAACTATAACGCCGGGCCGGGATGTCTGTCTGATGCAGTGGATGCGGCTTACAGCGCAAACGGGGAAGTAAATTGGGACAGCGTTTCAGCCTTGCTGGAACCTACTTGCCAGGGAGCCATTCGCTACGTCAATGATATTAGCATGGTGGGAGGGCAGCCCGAACCGACCCAAACACCGACGCCTGAACCGGGTAGCGGCGATGCAACCCCAACCCCGGATGGCGGGTAGTAAAGACCGTTCCTGGTTGCGATGACTTTGGTGGGGACGCGCTCGTGAATTTCTCAGCTTTCAAATCCGCCCGTTTTGTCGGCGCTCCCTGCCCCTGGCGTTTAACGGCAGCGCCGACAGTTGGTTGCCGTTAAATTTAACGG
>JBARBA010000685.1:0-5066 GCA_049792555.1 Anaerolineales bacterium | reverse complement strand
CCGGAATGGTCACCAGATCGTGGGAATGCAGCGTGAACGTCTTTCCGCCGGTGATGCTTTCGCCGCGGGATTCGCCGCGGCGGACTTTTCTCATCCGCACGGCGCACCGCCCGCGGTGAGCTTCGCCTCGACGGACAACGCGGCCATGCAATCGCTCCGGGATGCATGGATCTCAATCCGGCCAGTCTTACTCCGCGCCGCGACTTCTTGCTGAAACGTGTCTTGGTTGAAATAAATCTTCACTGCCGGACCCTTCGAGGCGCCCGAACCTTCCGCTGCGGCCTGTGTGGCGAGAATATTTTTGAACGGATTCGCAGCATGCGCTGGCATGATGGCGACACAGGGGCCCAGAACTACGAAACCAAATTGGTCCCGGTTCGACATTTCCCCTCCCACTTCCTCATTGTGCACACTAGCACATGGCCCCGATCTTGGGACAAGAACTTCACCGGTAAGGAAGCCGCCAGCACTTGGTTGTTGGCGAGGAAATAATCCTAAGCTCTCGCATTTCGAGATGAAGTGCCTATCATGGAGCTAGTTTGCCAAACACTATCGAAATATCGCGTCGGAGCAAAAGTCCGCACCGTGGAAATCGGCCGCAAATTGGGCTGGAGCAATGGCGCTCCCGTCAAGAAACCTGCGAGACTGCGCTCGTCCGGTTCCTGAAGCCTCTATCGAGTGGGTGCCCCGCGATGACCGAACAGGAGAGAGATGTTAATCCGCTTGTTCAAATAACCTTCCCGGAATTTGCAGTCACTGGTTTTGTGAAACAGGTCGGATTTAAACAGGATGGCCCGGTTGGCACGATGCGGGATGCTTGTGACTTGGGCCTTCGAGTCAATCAGAAATTGGCGTGCTTTCACTTCATTGCCATTGTAAATGCGCATTTCCTCGCCATTGGGGGCAGACACATCCCAAATGTCCATCCCGCCGCTTTTCGGGTCCAGATTTGCCTCATCTGAGGTGATATAGAGGTTGAAATTCACCGCTGAATTGTCGGCATGAATGTTGGTTCCGGTTGATAACGTGCTGTCATACTTGAAGGCGCCAAGATACCGAAAAGGATGAGGTGCGAGAATTTCAGGAAAGAGAGTGCGGGTTTCCTCGGTGATCTGCGCCATCAAAGGACAGGCAAAACCGTCTTCCAGTGTTGCCCCAAGATAACCCGCATCGTAAATTCTTCGCCATATGGTTGAGCCGGCGCAATAGAGTCGAAGCTTTTTCAGTGCCTCGGGCATCAGGTAGTTGTCCAACACCACATGTTGCGGCCAGCTCGCCTTCCATTCTTTTGTTACTGTTTGCACGGCGTTGACGGGATTGACTGCTGGCCCAGCAATTCGCTCTCCATCCTCAAGATGAAAGGTAGCCGGGCGGCCGAGCTTGGCAATTAGATATTCTTCTTGTTCTTGGTCATGCTTGGATTTGTGCAGCGGCTCTGCGCCCTTAGACTTATTCAGCGGGGCGCCATGGACCAGCGCGGCCCTTCGCATGTAGTGAGCGAATCCTTCGGCGATGCGCCCCGTCTCGGAAAGCATTGAACCTAGTCGAAAATGCGCATCAGCAAAATCCGTCTTCAGCGCGATGGCGCGCCGGTATGCCTTGATAGCGTCTTCGACGTTCCCAATCGCAGCATAACAATTTCCCAAGTCGAACTGGATTTGGGCGTTTTCAGGGCTCGCCCGAGATGCCCGGCAAAAAGCCTGGATCGCTTCGTCGAATCTGTTTTCGTTGGCCAGCATTACCGCCATGCGAGCAAAAACGGCGGCCTGCTGCGCGCCCTGGTCCCGTGTCATTCGGTCATTCGCCATAATCTTGGTTCAGCATCCCTTCAATTGCCGGCAAGGATAGCGCCACCGCACCGCACCCAAATTGTGGCTCAGATTTGAAACTCGAACTCCACATAATCCCACACCAAAGCGCCAATCTGTAGCCTTGCAAACTCCCAGTAGCCGCTATAAAAATTCATATCTAGACACGATATCAACCAGGTTGGAGGCTTCAAGATGGCGTGTCGAAAGGCTTTTTTGGCGGCTGGCTCAGTCTTTTCCCTGGCGGGTTTTCTCACGATTGAACCTCTGTCGATCTCACCAGTAGATGCGCAGATGTTTTACGGAAAGGTGGGACCTGCCCATGGCGAGCCCGACGGGAACGGCATCCCGTGCTATGGATTTCTTGATGGGGGCGGCCAGTGCCTGACCACTCAGGGGGCAACAAGTTCGAGTGATCATCCGGTCCGATTGGTTGGTGAGGTGGGCAAGGCCCTGCCCCGTAGCAATGTCACTCAATTCGGTCGCCGGGCGCGTGATCTCATTTATATCGCAGTGCCTGGCGGAGAGTCGGATGACCCGGCGTCCCCCGTGAAGAATGGCGAGGGCATCATCGTGCTCGATGCCAAGGCCGATTACGCCTTCGTGAAACGCATTCCCATCCAGAATCTTCCTGCTCCCTTCTCGCCTGAAGAAGTGTCGGCCATGATGGCCGATCCGGTCACGAACATGGTCTATATTTCCACCCGCGGCCATTTAATCGCGATGGATCTAGCTACAGAGAAGATCGTTTGGAACAATACGTACGAAGAAGGCACCTGCTGCGAGAGGGGCCAGGTCACGCCCGACGGACTTATTCTTGAAGTTGGCTCGAACCTTCAGGATTTCCACCGCGTGATTGACGCAAGGACGGGCGCGGTGAAAGGCATCATCCAAACGCCCAAAAGCATGTTCAATCATAATATGGGCATGAGCGCGGACGGAAAGATTGTGTTTGATGCTCCCAACGGCATCACCATGACGGTCGGCGACATGGCCACGATGAAAGCAATTCGGACCATCACCTTCGACGATCACATTCGAGTCTTTGTTATAAATCATGATTCCTCGCGGGTTTACGCTAACCTCAACAATCTTTTGGGCTTTGAGATCGCAGACGCTAATACTGGAAAGATCATCAAGCGCGTTGAAGCGCCAGCGGAAACTTGGAAAGCCAAGTGGGCCGACCCTAACCAGTTTTTCTTTGGCCATGGCGCCCCCCAACACGGCTTGGCACTTACGCCCGACGAGAGCGAGCTCTGGGTGCCTGACGATATCAACAATCAGATGCTGATATACAACAATGAAGGTAAGGACGATTGGGTGCTCGACCCAACCAAGACCATCAAGCTGGAGCATGCTTCCAATTGGATCACCATGGGACTGGATGCAAAGATTGCGCTGTCCTCATCTGGTGACGTAATTGACGTGAAGTCTCACAAGATCATTGCGCATCTCAAGGATGAGCATGGCAATCTTATCCATAGCGAGAAATTCCTCGAGATGGCCTTCGATCCCAACGGGCATCTTCTGAGAACCGAAAACCAGTTTGCTGAAGGCGATCCGGCTGCTGTGGGCGCAAGGCGAGCGTCTCTGGAAACCGGGAGCAGCAAATCGGCTCGCAATTGATATGATGCTTTTGGGCCACAAGGCAGCCCGGCAAAGACGACTTTGCCGGGCGACAGGGCTGCTGTGCGCAACACTGACAATAATTGGCGTCTTGGGTTGGTCGGCCAAATCTCCCGTCCAGGCGCTGGTAGGTGATTTGGCAGCGATCAGGGCTGCGTCCGATCTCGACAGCGATCCTCAGGATTCTCAGGCGGTGGCGGCAGTTTGCTCGACTTGCCATGCCGCATCTCAATTTCTTTTCACGCCGCGTTCGAACGACCGGTGGGGGCAAGTCTTTTCAGAAATGTCTGGCTTTGGCGCGACGGGCACCGACGAACAACTCAACCACCTGGTGACATACTTTCAAAAGAACCTAACGGTGATCAATGTGAACACATCGCCGGCTGAAGATTTAGGACCCACGCTGCAGGTAAATGACGATGTCGTGGCGACGATCGTAACGCGGCGTGCCCAGCATCTTTTCAACGGTGTGGACGATTTGATCAAGGTTCGTGGCGTGGACCGGTTCATTCTGGAAAAGTTGAACGCAAAAAAATGTCTTCAGTTTTAGGGATCAGTTCGCCAGCCTGTATTTCTTGATGTCATTGTTGACCGTGTCACTGACATAAATCGTCCTGCCGTCAGGGGACATCGTCATGGCATGGGCTTCACCGAATTCATTCGGGCCGAAGCCCTCATTGCCGGCATAGCCCAGGATTTTTCCGTCCTTATCCAGGCGCATAAACATGCCGTCCATGCCCGAGGTCATCCAAAGCTGGTCCTTGGCATCGATATACAGCATGCAGACCAAGTCTGGCATCTGGACCGTCTTAAGACGGTTGCCATTTGAATCATAAATCATAAGCATTTTTACTTCGCGATCGCCAATGAAGACGGTGCCCTTCTTGTCAACGGCAAGAGCATGGACGACGGCGGGCGTGCCGTCCCCATGTTTCAGCTCCCAGCTAGTGATGAATTTCCCTTTCTTGTTGAACCTAACAATGCGCGGATCAGGCCCGCCATGCCCAGTCGAAACGAAGATGTCGCCCTTTGGACCGATGGCGACGGCGGTCGGCTCATTGAATAGATGATCGCCCTTGGTCTCGTCCCAACTGCCTGCCTTGCCGCTTGTGCCCAGTCGCATCAACACGTCGCCGCGCGAATTGATCTTGACAACCGTGTTGCACTGCTGGTCGGAGAGCCAGATATTGTCATCCCTGTCGATGAACATGCCGTGCGGGCGCGACACGATGTTGGGATCGAACGTCCTCAACAGCCGGTTGTCGGTGTCATACTCCAGCAATTCATACATCGGTAGGCGCTGGAATACGATCAAATGGCCGTTTTTGAGCAGCCCTACGCTGGCGACATTGGCGAATTGGGTGCCTTGGGGCGGATGCGGCGCCTCGACATTTCCGTAAGGCAACACTGGCGCGTCGGGAATGACAGTCCCGCGTTGCGCCATACCTGCAGCGCCGAGCGGAATTCCGCCGCCGCCCCCGCCGGCGCCTACGGTAGGTGCCGACGTGCCGCCCTGCGCGGGAGTAGCAGTGGCAACGCCTGAGCCATAAGGAAGTGACGACTGCCCGGGCGGTTGTACCGCACCATAATCCGCCAATAGGGTACACGCCACGCCAGCGCCCGAATCCGTTC
>JBARBA010000684.1:0-7900 GCA_049792555.1 Anaerolineales bacterium | reverse complement strand
ACTGATGTTACGCAGCAAGCGGCGAAAACGAGGTAAGATTTGCGGATGAAAAAAGAACATCTGGAACTTTACACCGATTATCTGCTCAGCACGTTTGGATATGCTACGGCCACGGGTCTTTCAGCGATGGTGAACGGGCAAGTCAGCCATGACCAAGTTACCCGATCTCTCTCTGGTGAAGAGAGTACGTCGAAAGACTTGTGGCAAGGAGTCAAGCCAACGGTTCGCAAGGTGGAACGGGAAGATGCGGTCTTGATCTTTGATGACACCATTCAAGAAAAGCCATACACAGACGAAAACGAAATAATGTGTTGGCATTATGATCACAGCAAAGGAAGGGCTGTGCAGGGCTTTAATCTGCTCAACTGCCTATATTATGTTGGAGATGTATCCATTCCAGTGGCATTTGAGTTGATCAGAAAGCCGCTGGAGTACTGTGATCTCAAAACGCGCAAACGAAAAAGAGCCAGTCTTGTCACAAAGAACGAGTTGATGAGATCCATGGTGGATGTTTGCGTAAACAACAAGCTGAAATTTCGCTTTGTTTTGTTCGATATCTGGTTTTCGTCCAAAGAAAACATGTGCCACATCAAGGAAACGCTCAAAAAAGACTTTGTCTGCGCGCTGAAAGCTAATCGTTTGGCGGCTGTGAGCGAAGAAGATTACAAAAACAACCGTTTCACTTCGATTGAAGACCTGCCCTGGCAAGAAGGGACCCTGTTTACAGGTTGGCTCAAAGACGTGCCCTTTCCTGTACTCATCGTGCGCCAAGTCTTTACCAATAAAGATGGCAGCACGGGTATTCTCTATCTGGCTTGCAGTGATACAACGGTGACGCGGGAGTTCATTCTAACGACCTATCAAAAACGATGGCCGATAGAAGTCTTCCACAAATCGCTCAAACAAAATGCTTCTTTGGGCAAAGCGCCTGTACGACGCGTTGTGACCCAGAACAATCATGTCTTTGCTGTGCTTTATGCTTTTTTCAAGCTGGAATGTCTGAAGATAAAATGCCACCTCAATCATTTTGCCTTGCGCGCACATTTATATCTCAAGGCTCTTCGGGTGGCTTTTGATGAACTGCAAGTTCTCAAAGTTGCGTAACATCAGTTAATAAGTCACGAAGTATCATCTCAAAAAATCGGTGGTTGAGTAGGCGGCGACGCTATTCCGCCGCCGTATCGAAACCACCTTGTAACAGCAATCTCCCCGAAATATTGAGATGATACGTCACGAAAACATCGCAGCAATTGAGCGCAAGTTCTGCGCAAAGGCAGGAAATACCGCGCCAAATCCCCGAGAACCGAAAATGCTATGCGGAAATACAACATGCTTTCCAACTCTATGCTATATTTATATAAACAGGAGTGTGCCCATGAAACAACCAAACAAACCCAAAACTGATAATTTCGGCTGGATACTGGCCCTGCTTTTCCCAAAGAAAAGCAAACCACCTGCCAAACCGGTCGCCGCAACGCCGCCTGCGCCAACGGCTGCGCCGGTGGCCGCCGCAACACCGCCGCCGACCAAACCTAAACCCCCGGCGGAATCAAAGTCCCAGCCGGGTTTCCAGCCTGGCAAACTGCTCCCGGCCTTCTGGACAATTTCCAGCGGACTCTCAGTCATCGTTAACGTTATCCTGATCGTGGTCATCGTTATCCTGGTCCAGCAACTATTTAGCCTGAAAAAGCTGGTTGGCCAAAACCTGATTGGCGGCCTGTACACGAACTTCATCCTGATGGACCAGGCCCACATCAAGTCCAACATCGTCGTGGAAGATACCATCCCGGTGCAATTTAACCTGCCCATCAGCCAGCAAATCACCGTCACGCTGACCAGCGACACCGTCATCCACAACGCGCTTGTCGGCGTATTAAGCGGCCCCACCACCGTCACGCTGCCTGCCGGGACTCGTCTTCCCATCCAGCTTGACCTGACGGTGCCGGTCAACACCACCATCCCGATTAAACTCAACGTCCCGGTAGATATTGCTTTGGAGAAAACTGATCTTCACAAGCCGTTTATTGGGCTGCAAAACGTGCTCAGTCCATATTACTGGCTGCTCCAACCGGGCATCAAGAGCGCTTCTGACCTGGAAGCCTGCAAAGCAGTCAGTTGGTTCTGTGATGTGTTCTTCGCCAAATAAAACTGCAACGCCACAAAAGTGACTGTCACTTTAAAGTTACCCTGGAGAATAGATGACCGACTTCACCGAAGTCACTCTAAAAAACGGCCTGAAAGTACTCCTCAAAGAAATTCATACGGCTCCGCTGATCAGCCATTGGGTCTGGTACCGGGTCGGCTCCAAAGACGAGCCGACCGGCAAAACGGGCATTTCGCATTGGGTGGAGCACATGCAATTCAAAGGTACGCCGCAGTTCCCGGCCTCCGTGCTCGACAAAGCCATCGCCCGCGAAGGCGGGCAGTGGAACGCCTTCACCTTCCTGGACTGGACAACCTACTACGAGACCATGCCCGCCGATAAAATCGACCTGGCCCTGCGTCTCGAAGCCGACCGCATGGTCAACAGCGTCTTTGACATGGAAGAAGTCGAGTCTGAGCGCACGGTTATCATCTCCGAACGCGAAGGCAGCGAAAACGAGCCGCTCTCCCTGCTGGGCGAGGCCATCCAGCAGGCCGCCTTCCGCGTCCACCCCTACCATCACGAAGTCATCGGCGATAAAGCCGACCTGCACAGCATGACGCGCGACGACCTGTACAACCATTACCGCAGCTACTACGCGCCCAACAACGCCGTCCTGGCCATGGCCGGGGATTTCGAGACGGGAAAAATGCTGGCGCGCATCCGCGAACTCTTCGAGCCGATCCCCGCCAGCCCCCCGCCGCCGCGCCTCAGCCGCCCCGAACCCGAACCAAGCGGCGAAATCCGCCTGACGGTGGAAGGCCCCGAAGACACCGCCTACCTGCAAGTGGCCTACCGCGCCCCGGCGGCCTCGCACCCCGATTTCCACGCGCTGGCCGTGCTCGACAGCCTGCTCTCCGGCCCCAGCAACCTGAACATGTTCGGCGGCGGGGGCGTCTCGAACAAGACTTCGCGTCTCTACCACGCCCTGATCGACGCCGAACTGGCCGTCAGCGTGCATGGCGGCTCGTCGGCCACCATCGACCCCTTCCTGTACACCTTCACCATCACCGCCCACCCCGAAAAGACGCCCGAAGCAGCGCTCGCGGCCCTCGACGCCGAAATCCAACGCATCCAAAACGAACCGCCCTCCGCCGCCGACGTTGCCCGCGCCATCAAACAGGCGCGCGCCATGTTTGCCTTTGGCGCTGAAAACATCACCAACCAGGCCTTCTGGCTGGCGTACGCCGAAATGTTCGCCGATTACAGTTGGTTTACTTCTTATTTGGACAAATTGGCGGCGGTCACGCCTGCGGACGTTCAGCGCGTTGCCCAAACCTGGTTCCGCGCGAAAAACCGCGTCGTGGGAATCTATCTCCCCGTAGCCGATGGAGGCAGCGAATGAGCGCCGCCCCCTCCCTGCCGGGTCCCGAAAACATCACCCGTGTGGTTTTACCCAACGGAATCATCCTCCTGACCCGCTCCAACTTCAACAGCCCGTCCGTCACGTTAAGCGGCTACATCAACGCCGGCAGCCTGTTCGACTCGGACAAAAAACTGGGCCTGGCCGATTTCACCGCTTCGGCCTTGATGCGCGGTGCCGGAAAGCGCAGCTTCGAGCAAATCTACGACGCGCTCGAATCGGTCGGCGCGACGTTGGGCTTTAGCGCCGGGACGCATACCACCGGTTTCAGCGGCCACGCCCTGATAGAAGACCTGCCGCTTTTGTTCGAGCTAACCTCCGATGCGCTGCGCGCCCCGGTCTTCCCCGCAGACGAGATCGAGCGCCTGCGCGCCCAACTACTGACCGGCCTGGCCATCCGCGCCCAGGATACCGGCGACATGGCTTCCATGACTTTCGATAAAATCATCTTCGCCGGGCATCCCTACAGCCGCCCGGATGACGGCTACCCCGAAACGATCAAAGCCATCCGCCGCGACGACCTGGCCGAATTCCGCAGCAAAACCTTCGGGCCGCAGGGCATGACCATCGCCGTGGTCGGGGCCGTCGAAGCGGGATTCGTCATCGACCAGGTTGCGCAAGTCCTCGGCGATTGGCAAAACCCGGAACAACCGTCCATGCCGGAACTGCCGCCGGTCAAACCGCTCAAAAAACGCAGCCGCAAAAACGTGACGCTGCCGGGCAAATCGCAGTCCGATATCATGGTCGGCGTGGTGGGGCCAACCCGCCGCTCGCCCGATTTTATGCCCGTCTCGCTGGGCAATTCCGTCCTGGGGCAGTTTGGCATGATGGGCCGCATCGGGGACGTAGTCCGCGAACAATCGGGGCTGGCGTACTACGCCTATTCCAACCTGAGCGCCGGGAGCGGCCCGGGCAGTTGGGAAGTCTCCGCCGGGGTCAACCCGGCCAACGTCGAAAAAGCGATCGACCTGATCTTGCGCGAACTTCAACAATTCATCGAGAAGGGTGTTTCAGAAGAAGAACTGCGCGACAGCCAGGACAATTTTGTGGGCCGCCTGCCGCTTTCGCTGGAATCGAATGCCGGCGTGGCGAATGCGCTCTTGAATGTTGAGCGCTATGGCCTGGGCCTGGATTACTACCTGCGCTACGAAAGCCTGGTGCGCGCGGTGACACCGCAGCAGGTGTTGGAAACGGCGCGTAAATATCTCGACTTGCAGAAACTGGCAATTGCCACGGCAGGGCCGAAGAAGCGGGAAGGGTAATACGCCGCTATGATCCTTAGAACCGGTGTTGACATGTTGGATATCGAGCGCCTGCGCGAAACAGTGGCGCGGCGCGGCGAGCACTTCCTGGCGCGCATTTTCACGCCCGCCGAACGCGCAGAGTGTGACAGCAACTTTCAGTCGCTGGCGGCGCGTTTTGCAGCCAAAGAGGCCGTCTCCAAGGCGCTGGGGACCGGCATCGGCGATGTGGGCTGGCGCGATATTGAAATCCTGCGCGCCGAAAGCGGCGCGCCCGTGCTGACTCTGCACGGCCATGCCGAAAAATTGGCGGCTGATTTGGGGCTAAAGACCTGGTCAATCAGCCTGAGCCACACCCGCGAACATGCGGTGGCGATGGTGGTGGCAACGGGCGAGCAGAATTAAATTGGAGAGCAGATTATGAAACAACATGAAGCCGTTATTCAGGCTCTTGAAAAACTGGGCGGCAAAGCAACTCTTGCTCAACTCTACTATGAAGTGATGAAAATTGATGGCTGTAAGTGGGAAACAAGAACGCCTTTTGCTTCCATTCGCCGCATTGTTCAAACACGCCCAGAAATTTTCAAAATCCGTCCCGGCCTTTGGGCTTTGGAAATTTATCGAAAAAAGCTGGGGTTGGAAAATTTGCACGATCCATCGAAAGAAATGCAAGAAGAAACCCACACATACTATCAGGGTATTTTGATAAGCATCGGGAACATAAAAGGTTTTCAAACTTATTCGCCGCAACAGGATAAAAACAAAATATATTTGGACAGGCCTCTGAAAGAAATAAGAACTTTAGAAGAAATCCCTTCTTATTCGCACCAAGCGCTGGTGAAAAGGAGTGAAACAATTGATGTGGTTTGGTTCAATAAACGGTTAATGCCAAACACCTTTTTTGAAATTGAGCACTCAACCGGAATACAAAACTCCCTGGGAAAATTTTGCGACTTGCAAGATTTCTACACTCGCATGTTTATCGTTGCGGATAAAAATAGACGTGGAGAATTTGAACAAAAGCTCAAGTACACATCATTCGAAGATGTGGCAGATAGAGTCAAGTTTTTAGATTACGAATCAGTTGTTAAACAATATGAGATTGAAGTGGTTCGAGCCAATCAAGAGCAATTACTTTGATTGTCGCTGCCTAAAAACTTTGGTCCTTTGGGAAGTAGATTAGCGCGATGATCCGCTTCGCTATTCGTAAATCGGATTGGCAATCCGACTTACATCTGGCGGGTCACCACGCTGATTCTTAGAGGACCAAAAATATTTCAACTCCTTGAAATCCATTAAGAGCCTTGGTTTTTCCCCAAAGCAAAAAGCACGAAAAAACGAAAAAGTGCTTTTACCTCCACCGTCCAAGTTAAAATGAACCTTGTCTGAGGGCAGACCACAAAGAGATGGGGCAGCATCAAGTATGGGCACAGCGCAGGGATGCGCAGGTTTTTGACGCCCTATCGTCCCGCAGTGTCCCTGCCGAGCAGGCGTATTGCATGGCAAGTAAGAGATATAATTACATGGAGCGCAGATGAAACTGCAATTTGAATGGAATCCCGAAAAGGCAGAAGCCAATGAAGAAAATTTCTATCAAGAAGCAGGATGATTACGAGCTGAACGAAGCGTATGACCTTTCGAAAATGATTATTCTTCCGAAAGGCCGCTTTGACCCCAAACACAGGATTGGCACCAACGTTATTGTCCTTGAACCCGATGTTGCCAAGGCTTTTCCCAATGACGAAGCAGTCAATGAAGCCTTGCGCCTGCTGCTAAAAGCCAGCAAACTTTCACAACATACCCCTGTTTAAAGAGACTCTTTTGGCAAGGAGCCAATCCATGATACTCACCCCCGAAGATGCAAAACTGTTTTTTGAGCTGGCGTGGAAGCTGCAATATTACGTCAACCAGCAACACAGCGCCTACAAAAGCATCAAGTCGCGCGATGAATACGCCCGTCTTCCGGCTGAAAAGAAGTTGGAGACGCGCGATGCGCTCTGGGACCATCCCGAGCTGATCAACGCATACGTGTCGAAAAACCCGGATGCGCTGCCGCCAGAACAGCTTGAAATCATTCGAAGGTGGAAAAGCTCTCTCAGGGGCACTTTTTACATCCTGCGCCACCTAAAAAAAGGTTCGATCTTTATCGGCGACGGCGACCAGGTTTATTCAGTGGTTGGGCTACAGGATGAATTGAAAGACATGCTGCCCCCCTATGGGCTGCCAATCATGACCAAGGCCATCCTGCTGCCCTTCAAAGGTCAAATCATTTATGACGGGTTGCTGGAGAGCTACAACATCCATTTCGGCGGCGGCATCCGCTCGAGGCTCAATCACACCTACACGGTCGCAAAAGAAAAAGAGCGCATCATTACCAGCCTTGAGCCTGATCTGGCCGCCCCCAAGCTCCTTAAACCCAGGAATACCGCGCTCCCGCAACTGAAAGAACTCTCCGCAAGCATGGCCAAACTAAAGGGCGATAATACGCTGCAAAGCGCGGCGCTCAAGCTGGCGAATCTGTCGCTCGGGCTGGCGATTGCCGACGCCGAGGGGACTTTTACGCCCGAGGATGCGCGTAAAACCGCCAAAGCCTCGTCCCGTTTGCTCAACCTGCTCGATCTTTTGGAAGAAGATTGACGTTGAGACTTACGAACTCTATCAGGAGAATCTGCCATGGCACCAAAACAATGGGTATACGACCCCGGTTCAGGCGGCGTCAAAGTTCCGCCAAAAATTCAAGCGGACGTGGAAAAACGCATCCGCGCAGTGGCCGAGAAGGAATTCAACAGCAAATATACGCGCCTTGAAATCAAGTTCAAAAACCAGTTTTGTTATATCGACGCGTACACCGAGCCGGTTGTGCAAGAAAATTGGCCGCCGGATAATGAGTTCGAGACGCGCGCGCAGTACTATGAGCGTCTGCGCAACTTCCCCACGCATCTTTGCCGCCTGCGTTATTTTGGCAATGATTCATGGGGCTTTGCATTTTACACCTACAGCAACGAAAAATATGAGTTGTCCACGTATGGGGTATAACGCAAAAGTGTGGGTGAGTTCAATTTAGGGACTGCCAAGCGGCCTGAAAGCGCCCGCTATGTAGTTCGCTCAATGCGGCTAACATTGCCTGGGCATTCTGTCGTTTCCAACCACGGC
>JBARBA010000683.1:0-4846 GCA_049792555.1 Anaerolineales bacterium | reverse complement strand
TGGCAGACATCGTCCCATCCATTTGGGAAAAAGTATTGGCTTCAGACAAACCCGATATAGACAAAATCCTGGCCGAGACCATCGTCCCGCTTGCCAGACTGCTTAACCTGTCGCTCGAAGTCTAGGCAACCACCTTTTATAGAAAACCATGCAGCAACTTCGACTCTCGGTTTTTAACCACATTGCAGAGAAGCAAACCATTCTTCTGCGCTCGCTGCTCGACGCATTCGAGCGCCGGCACAATATCCACGTAGACTTCGAAGTCATCGATTGGGGTATCGGCTGGGCCAGACTGGTTGAGACGGCCATCTATGGGCGCGGGCCTGATCTATCGGAGGTGGGCAGCACCTGGGTGGCGGATTTGGTGCGCATGAACGCCTTGCGGAGCTTTTCTCCCATTGAACTGAAAATGATCGGCGGCGAAAAGGATTTCGTCCCTGCCAACTGGAAAGCCGGCATCACTTTGAACACAAGCGACGGATCGCCTATTGTATGGGGCGTGCCGTGGTCAACCGATGTGCGCCTGATATTTTATCGCCGCGACTTTCTCGAACAGGCAAAAATTGACCCGACCCGGGCTTTCACTCACGTTCAAGACTTGGCCCAAACACTCGAAACATTAAAAGCGCGCGGGGTTCAACTCCCCGTTTCGCTTGCGACCCTGCGTTCACCCATGACGATCCACCAGATGGCCAGTTGGATTTGGGACTGCGGCGGGGATTTTATGATGCCCGATGGCAAGCGCGTCGCCTTTGACGACCCCGGGGCGCTCCAGGGCATGCGATACTATTTTGGGCTGGGACAATATATTCCGCCCCACCATCACAAAATCTCCGAACTTGAGGTTGACCGGCTTTTCACTTCAGAGGATGCAGCGCTGCTTTTTAGCGGTTCCTGGCTGGTGGGTACCCCTGGCCTGAATGCCATGCAGGCCAACCTGGGTTTGGCGCCCATGCCCGGCGGGACATTCGCCGGCGGTTCGCACCTGGTTGTTTGGAAACATAGCGTCAAAAAAGAAGCCGCTCTTTTACTCACAGATTTCCTCGTCAAACACTCGGCAAAACACGGAATATTTCCCACTTTTGGCTTGCCTGCCTATCTACCCAGTTGGGCTGCAACCCCCTTCATGGAAGAACCCTATTTCAGCGCCTTTTATAGCGCATTGCAAAATGGACGCTCGTTTCCCGCCAGCGAATTGTGGGGGCTGGTTGAAAAACGCCTGGCAGACATCGTCCCATCCATTTGGGAAAAAGTATTGGCTTCAGACAACCTCGATATAGACAAGATTTTGGTCGAGACCATCGTCCCGCTTGCCCGGCTACTGAACCTGTCGCTCGAAGTTTAGGCAACCATGGCTCATCCGTTGTAATGCCCTGCCGGGCACACGTACCCTATCGGGCACACGTACCCTAACGGGCACACGTCCGTTTTTCCGCTTCTCCATCCGTTATAATCCGCTGCCAATCCAGCAAACCAGGAGTGAAACCACACCCATGCTAACCTTTCCCAAGAATTTCCTGTGGGGCACATCCACATCCGCCTTCCAGATCGAAGGCGCCGTCCATGAAGACGGGCGCGGCGAATCCATCTGGGACCGCTTCGCGCACACACCCGGCAAAATTCTCAACGGCGACAACGCCGACGTGGCTTGCGACCATTATCATCGCTACGCCGATGACGTCAGGTTGATGAAAGACCTGGGTTACAACGCCTATCGTTTTTCCATCGCCTGGCCCCGGGTTTTCCCCGAAGGGCGCGGCCAGGTCAATGAAAAGGGACTGGATTTTTACAGCCGCCTGGTGGATGCCCTGCTGGAGAACCACATCGCCCCCAACGCCACGCTGTATCACTGGGACCTGCCAATTGCTCTCGACTGGGAATCCCGCGACACCGCCGAAGCCTTCGCCGCCTACGCCGACGTCGTCACCCGCCGCCTGGGCGACCGCGTCAAAACCTGGGCCACCTTCAACGAACCCTTCTGCTCCAGCCTGGCCGGCTATGGGTTTGGGGGCTTTGCGCCCGGAAAAACCGACCCCTACCTGGGGCTAAAAACGGCCCACCACCAGCTACTCGCGCACGGGCTGGCCATGCCCATCATTCACGCCAACGCTCAAAATGCGGAAGCAGGCATCGTCATCAATTTAGCGCCCGCCGAACCGTTGACCGCTTCGCAGGCTGACTACGAAGCCTATCGCTTTTTCGACGGCCTGTTCAACCGCTGGTTCCTTGAACCGATTTTTGGGCGACGCTACCCCGCCGACATGCTGGAAAGCTACGTCAAACTGGGTCGCCTCCCATCGCTCGAACCGGACTTCATTCAATCCGGCGATTTCCAAACCATCGCCGCCCCGCTCGATTTCATCGGCCTTAACTACTACGAGCGCAGCGTGCTCCAGGCTACCCCGGGCAAAGAAATGCAACTTGGGGAATTCAGCCCATGGAAAGCCCCCCGGAACCCCAGGACCGATACGGACTGGGAAGTGTACCCGGATGGTCTGTTCACCATGCTGCTCGATGTCTATTATCACTACCGTCCCTCGAAAATCTACATCACCGAGAACGGCGCAGCTTACACAGACGCCCCGGGTGCGGACGGCCGGATCAACGACCAACGGCGCATCGACTATCTCGATGGACACCTGCGCGCGGCGCATCGCGCCATCCAGGCCGGCGCGCCGCTGGCGGGCTATTACGTCTGGTCGTTGATGGACAATTTCGAGTGGACCAACGGTTACGCCAAGACTTTCGGCCTGGTCGACGTCAACTACGCCACACAGAAACGCACCCCGCGCGCCAGCGCCTACTGGTACGGGGAAGCCGCGCGCCGCAATGGGCTGGAGGAACTATGAGCATCGAAAACAATCTTCTCGAACACTACCGCCAGCGTTTCAACGCCGACCCGGCCTTCATCGCCCGCGCGCCGGGGCGGGTGAACCTGCTTGGGGAACACGTGGACTACAACGACGGGTTTGTGCTGCCCGTTGCGATTAACCGCGCCGTTTGGGTGGCCTTCTCTCCAAGCCACACGGATCAAACTACCATC
Source organism: Anaerolineales bacterium (assembly GCA_049792555.1). Taxonomy (GTDB): domain Bacteria; phylum Chloroflexota; class Anaerolineae; order Anaerolineales; family Villigracilaceae; genus UBA5195. The sequence continues at coordinate 1,803 of JBARBA010000683.1, read as the reverse complement.
GTGGCTGCCGATTTGCCCGATGAAGTTTTGTTTGCGCCCCAAAATTTACCTGCCAAAACCCGGTCTGATGGCGCTGCGCTGCCCAATTGGGCCAGGTACCCGGCGGGGATGATGTGGGCGCTGACGCAAGCCGGTCACGCCGCGCCCGCGATGAACGCCGTCTTCTCATCCGATGTGCCAAGCGGAGCGGGACTAAGCTCCTCGGCGGCGATTGAAATGGCCTTCGGCGTGGCCTGGCAAAAGCTGGGCGGCTGGAGTCTGCCGCCGATGGACCTGGCCCTGCTGGGCCAGCGCGCCGAGAACAAATACGTGGGCGTCAACTGCGGCATCATGGACCAGTTTGCCTCGGCCTGCGGCCAGCATGACCGCCTGCTGGTGCTCGACTGCCGTTCGCTGACCTGGCAGACTGCGCCGCTGCCCGAAAATATGGTCATTGTGATTGCCGATACCATGGAGCGGCATTCCCTGGCAAGCAGCAGCGCCTATAACCGCCGCCGCGCCGCCTGCGAAGAAGCCGTGCGGCTGCTGAAAGAAAACCTGCCCGGCGTTCATTCGCTGCGCGACGTGCGCATGGAAGACTTCAATCGTCTTTCGCCCGACCTGCCGGAAGAAGTCGCCAAGCGGGCGGCGCACGTCGTCGGCGAAATCGAGCGCTCTCAAGGCGCGTTGAAACTGCTCGAAGGCGGCGACGTCGTCCGTTTTGGGCAGTTGATGAACGAATGTCACGCCAGCCTGCGCGACTTGTACGAAGTCTCGTGCCCCGAGCTGGATGTGATGGCGGCCATCGGGCAGTCGCTGCCGGGCTGCTACGGGGCGCGTTTAACGGGAGCCGGCTTCGGGGGGTGTACGGTCAACCTGGTGGCGCGGGATTCGGCCCCAGCCTTCAGGGCGGCCCTTGCGGCGGGCTACGAGCAGCAGACGGGACATCATCCTGAGATTTACATCTGCCAGGCCTCCGACGGCGCAAGGGTTTTGCCGTGAGCCGCCAGCCGAACAGCAAAATGTGTTTCGTGTGCGGGCTGGAGAACCCGGTGGGCCTGCAACTCAAGATTTACCAGGTGGAGCCGGGCGTGATCGAGACCACGTTTACCGCGCCGCAGCACTTCCAGAGTTACCCCGGCCTGCTGCACGGCGGCATTACCGCCGCGATTCTCGACGAAATGAGCGGACGGGCGCACATGGGCGAAGACCCGTCTGCGCCGCGTTTTATGTTTACCGCCCGGCTGGAAATCAAATATCGCAAAAATGTGCCCATCGGCCAGCCCTTGAAGATCGTGGGCAGGGCGGGCAAAACCAGGGGCAAGCTGGCCGAGGGCTGGGCCGGCATCTACGACGAGGGCGGCGCGCTGCTGGCCGAGGCCGATAGCCTGCTGGCCAATGTGCCCGCCGACCTGCTGGATTTGACCAATCTCGAAGCGCTGGGCTGGAAGGTGTACCCGGATTAGCTTTAGTCGGAATAAATTCCGACTTACGGGCTGGCCCAAATGGCGCAAAGAAGACCTCCGAGTTCTTGACCCCCTACGGGGGCAGGCGAACTCGGAGGTCTTCGCACTTTCACGCCGGGCGCGAATGAAAAGCTCAAATTTTTGCGCGCGGCGCGACATGAATGCCGCGCTACGAACCCGGGTTTGCGCATTGGAAACTTTAATTTCCAATGCGCTGATTAAATTTTGCAAGGCGGAAGTTCACATCCACAAAAAAACACGTCCCCGGCGCTTTCGAGCGCCGGGGACGTTCTATTTGGGAAAGGTGACTGTCACCTTGTGTTGATGTTACGGCGCGTAATCCTTACAGGACATGTTC
>JBARBA010000682.1:0-6843 GCA_049792555.1 Anaerolineales bacterium | reverse complement strand
GTTGGTGACGTTCGTCCCGTCCGGTTCGGAGGCTGTAATCAGGCGGTCTGCCGCGTCGTAGGCGTATTGCGCGGAGGCGGCCGGGCCGCCGTCGACGCCGGTCAGGTTGCCGCGCCCGTCATAGCGGGATTGGGTGGAGTTGACGGTTTGCAACTGGTCGAGGTTGTTGTAGGTGTAGTTGAGCGTGTCCGGTTGACCGCCATCGACCGTGATTTGCTGGCTGAGACGGTTGCCCACCGGGTCGTAGGTAAACGCGGTTCGGGCAGTGACGGTGTTGCTGCTGTCTTTGCGGGTCTCGCTCAACAAGCGATAGGCGTCGTCGTACGTCCAATGCGTTGAATTGCCGCTGGCTTCGGTGACGCTCAAGCGGTTGCCAACGGGATCAAAGGTATAGGCGTACGAAGCCAGCAGCGCAGCATCTTTGTGTTGGTCGATATCCGTCAGGCGGTTGAGCGCGTCGTAGGTGTAATCGATGCTGACGCCGTTGGGCAGAACTTCCTGCGAGCGCAGGCCGAGGGCGTCGTAGTCAAAGGTGGTGACGGCGTTGGCCGGGTCGGTCACGCTGATTAAACGGTTGGCGTTGTCGTAATCGTAGCGGACGGCGCCTGCCGCAGTGGTCAGGCTGCGGCGGTTGTCGGCGTCATCGTAGGTGTACGCAAGCGCTTGCCCATCGGGTTGGGTGATTTGGGTCAGGCGGCTGCGTTGGTCGTAATCGTATCGAACCGCGCCGCGGCTGTCCGTTGCAGTTTGGCGCAGGCCGCCGGGGGTGTAGGTAAATTGGTTGGTTTGGCCGTCAAAATAGTTGATTTGCGTTAATTGATTGAGCGCGTTGTAGCTGTAGGTATTGATATTCCCATCGGCCAGCCGGTTGGCGGTGATGTTGCCGTTCAGGTCGTAAGCCAGGGTTTCGAACGAGCCGCTGGCCCAGGTTTTTCGCGTGGGGCGGTTGAGCGCGTCGTAGGCAAAACCGGTGGAATGGCGCTTGGCGTCCGTGATGGAGACCAGGTTGCCGACCGCATCGTAATCGTAACTGGTGGTGTGCGTGAGCGCGTCGGTGACGGAAAGCAGTTGGTTTGCGGCGTCATAGGCATAGCCGGTGGTGTTGCCCGCCTGGTCGATGAAGCTCAACAGGTTGCCGTTGCCGTCGTAGGCCCGGCGGCTGAAAGATCCATCGGCGTATGTGCTGCGTTTGAGATTTCCGCGCGCGGTGTAAGTGAACGAGGTGGTGTGATGATTCGCGTCGGTGATCGAAAGCGCCTCGCCAATGGCATCGTAGGTATAGGTGGTGGTGTGCGCAAGCGGGTCGGTAATTTGCAGCAGGCGATTGGCGTTGTCGTAAGTAAAAGCGGTGGTGTGGTCGAGCGCGTCGGTGAAGGAGATCCTGCGCCCGGCGGCATCGTAGCCGTAGTGTTGCGTGGCGGCCTGGGTTGTGCCATAAGCGTGGGTGACGCCGGTCAACTGGCCCGCAGCGTCATACTGATAGCGCGTCACTTGCCCGGCAGGGTCGGCGGCGGTCAGGATGTTTCCACGCCAATCGTAAGTGTAGTGGTATTCGCTGGCGTTATCGGGCAGCGTCACTTTGATCAGCCGGTTGGCGTGATCGTAGGTGTATAGGGTCTGTCCGCCCATCGGGTCGATCATTAAGGTCTGGTTGCCGTTGGCGTCGTATGCGTAGCTGGTGGTCTTGCCCAAAGGTTCGCTCACTTTTGTAATATGGCCGAGCGCGTCGTATTCAATGCGCGTGACGTGGCCGGCGGCGTTCGTCGCCGAGGTGAGCCTGCCGAGGGTATCGAAGGCGTAGGCTGTGGTGCGATTAAGCGGGTCGGCAGCGGTCAACGGATAGCCATACGGGTCGTACGTGTAGAGGGACGTATGGCCGTTGGCGTCGGTGCGCGAGAGAACACTGCCGTGTTCGTCCCAGGTGACGCTCAACATGCTTCCCAGGCTGTCTGAAACGCTCAACGGGCGGAAATGCTCATCGTAATGCACCTCGCGCGTCTGTCCCAGCGCGTCCGCCTGGGTAATGGGGCCGCCGTATTGGTTGTAGGTCTTGTAGCTGGTTTGATGCAGCGCATCGGTAAACGAAGTCCATTGCCCTTTGTCGTTATAGGTGTACGAAATCGTGTGGCCTAAAGCATCCGTGCGCGAAAGCAGGTTGTGGTTGTCATCGTAGGTAAAGGTGGTGGTGCGGTTCAACTCATCGGTCCGGCTTAATAGCTTGCCGTAACTATCATAGACGGAGACAACCACCTGACCATCAGGGTCGGTCACTTTGATCGTATTGACTGCAAATGTTTGCTGGCTCAACGCCTCAAGCTTGCCGACTTTGCTCATGGCGTTGGCGCTCATGGCGATTTGGTATTCATACTGCCAGGTATTGCCCAGCGCGTCGGTCTCGCTCTTCAGCCGCCCGTCGGGGAAATAGGTGTCGGTGATGAGCGTGTTGCCGCGCGGGTCGACCGCGTCCAGGAAGAAATGGTCGGAATCGTAGTGGTATTGCAGGGGCGCGGCCACGCCCGGCAGGCTGACACCCGCCAGGTTCCCGGCGGAATCGTAGGCGTAGTTGTACTGGTTGCCTTCGGGGTCGGTAATTTGGGTGATGCGCCCCTGCGCGTCGCGGACGAAGGGGATATGCAGGTCGCCCAGGCTGGAAGTAATGCCGTCTGCGCTGAAGGTCAGCACGTTGCCGTTCAGGTCGGTGATGGACGAGAGCGCGCCGCCATCTTGCCCTGAGCCTGTCGAAGGGGCGTCCATCACGAATTTACGGCCATAAGGGTCGGTGTAGGTGTATTGCGTGGGTTGATACTCGCCGGGTTGCAGGAAGCAGAAATACTTGCCGCCTGAGACCACCAACGCGCAGTCTTCCACGTCCAGGCTGCCGTAAACGCCCGGCTCGGGGGTGTAGTGCGGATGCAGGAACAGGAAGGCGCTGCCGGTGGGGCTGAAATAGAAGGTGACGCGCTTGCCGTTTGGCATGGTCAGGGTCACATCCTTGGCCTGGCTGACGGTCAGGCGCGGGTTGCCGATGGACAAATTCCACCCGTGACCGAAATCGCCCGAACGGGCGCGCTCCAGGCTGTCATACGTGCGCCCGATGACGATCGGCAGGCCCGCCAGCGGGACGGTCAGGTCGGTGATGGTGAAACGCACGCGGCCCGGTTTGTATTCCCCGGCCACGGTGACCAGCACGCCGCTGTTTTGCTGCACGCCGTTGGAGTCCGTGCCTTGCAGGCGGATGATATAGGAATCGTCGGCCAGCAGGGTGGTATCGAGCGAGGCCAGTACTGCCCCGCTGCTGCCGCTGACGTGTTCGGCCAGCACTTTGAGCTGGCCGGTGTCGTCCACGGGCCAGTAATCGATGGTTCCGTCGGCCAGCGTCACGCCGTTTGCCAGCCTGATCGGCGCAATGCCCGAGAGGGTGCCCTGTTCGGCGGGCGAAGCGATCCAGCCGGGGATGACCAGCGGGCCGCTTGGGCTGGGAGGCGCGCCGGGCGTCCAGTTTACGAGGGTCTGTGATGAAAAAGCGGCAATGCCGCTTACCCAGGCCAACGCCTGCGCCGTGTCCGCGCCGGGATTATTTCCCACATACTGAAAAGTGGCCACCCCGTTTGCGTCTGTAAAAGCATTGAGCACTTGCCCATTCACCCCGTTGACGATCAGCGAAACGGGCAAATTTCCCACGGTGACGCCCGACGAGTCGGTGGCCGTCACCGTAAATGTTTGCAGTTCCCCGGTGGCTTTGCCGATCGTTGCGTTCGGACCGATTGCGAGGGCGCCGCCCGGCGGTATGCCTTGATTGCCGCTCAACACGCTGAAGGACAAACCGCCCGGGCCGTTTTCGGCGTAATCAACTTCGTACGGATACGCCCCCGGCGCGGGGAAGGTAATCACAATCGTGCTATATCCCCAGGCCCCATTGTTCGTGTTCAAGATCGGGTAATGCTCGAACACGGTAAGATCGGCCCCCGATATACTCCCCGTCGGCTGGCGTCCGTTTTGGTTAGGGCCGACGCCCCATTGAAAACCGTCGTCAGAATAAATTTTCAGCGTCAGGCTGCCGGCTTCTTTGACCACAAATTGCCCGGTGTAAACGACTTCGAACCCGGTCAGCGCCCCCACGCCTGCCACGTATCCGTTGCCTTGCGCAACAATCGAACCGGTATAGGAACCGTTCACGTCGGTGGTCACATTCGTAAACGGGCGCGTATCCTGGTTCAGGTTTGCCGGCGCTCCCGGCACACTGCCGCTGACGGGGTTGAAATTAAGCGTGGGGAAGATTTGAGTGAATACGGGAGTATCGCTGGCTAATTTATCAAACACAACGGAACTGCGCGGGTTGGTAAAGAAGCGCGCCCAAACCGTGGTGGTGGAGATGTTTTGAGCAGGCGTCACCCAACTGATTGAAGCTGCGTTGGAGGCCAATTGCGCGCTTCCCGTACCGACGCTGGCATTCACGCTGTCGACGCCGTTGCTTGCGCCGGTATAGGTGAACGACGCCGTTCCGGCGCTGTCTGTGGCGGCTGCGCCGGTCATGGCATTGGGGCCTGTCACCACAAACTGGATTGTTACGTCCGCCAGGGGCGCGCCAAGCGAATTTTTAAGTGTGGCGGTCAGGGTCTGGATGGTCCCGGCCACGTTCGGCCCGGCGGTTGTGGGAGCAAGCGTCAGCGTCCCGCCTGTCAATGGATTCGGAGTTGGGGTGGGTGTAACCGTTGGCGTGGCAGTTGGCGTGGATGTGGCCGTCGCTGTGGTGGTTTCGGTCGGCGTGAGTGTCATCGTCCCCGTAGGAGATGGCGTATACGTTACGGGCGCGCTGTCGGTGGGGGTGGGCGCTTCGGTTGGCGTGAGCGTTGACGTAGCTGTATCTGTTTCGGTGGGGGTGGCTGCATCTGTTGCAGTGGGTGTCACCGTCTCCGTAGGAAAAACTGTGTCCGTTGGGGTCAAAGTCAGCGTATACCCTGCGGGCGCAATGGCGGTCGGAGTAAGCGTCGGTGTCAGCGTCGCAGTAGATGTAGTGGCGCCGGTCGTTGTTGGTGTAGGAATGGAAGTATGGGGTGCCGTCGGGGTGGGTGTCTCGCTGCGGCAACTGTAGCCCAGGAAGCGCGCAGAAATACGGTTTTGGCCGGGGAGTTGATAACCGGTGATGCGCGCGCGGATGAAATCAACAACGTGGTACTGCGTATTGGCCCCGCTGCCGGTGGCTGTATCCCAGACCGGCAGGTCGATATCGATGCTTTCGAGCTGGTCCAAAGCCTGCCGCACCGCCGAACTGTTCGAGACGCCCGCCTTCCCGGAGACCCAATCGCCGATCGAGAGTACGTGGTCGAAAAAATTATTGGGGTTGGCGTAGCTGGAACTGTTGCCCGGCGGCGTCAGGCTGGTTGCCAGGGCCGGGGCGCTCTGGTCGCCGGTCCAGGTTAGCCAACCAAAACCGCCGGGCTGGGAGCCGTTGAAGAGATCGCCCAGGCTGTCCCCGATGGCGAGGCCCTGCAGCGATTGCGCGGAAACCGCAATCGGGTAGAACGAGCAGGCGCTCGCCCCGGGCGTCAGCGTCCCCGTAAGGGAATTCGAAGGTTGTACCGCAGGCGTAAAAGTGGGAGTCATCGTGCCCGTAGGGTACGGGGTTTGCTTGTTCGCCGAGGCGGCCAGGGCGGGGCTGGCTGCCTGGAGTAACAAAATAACGACAAAAAAGAGACGCACACAAAGGGCGAATGATTTATTGCGGAACATGGTTTCTCCTCATACTGACGCAAAACAAAAGATGAGTAATGGACACCGGGCGCTGGCTTACGGCAAAACAAAACGGTCTTTTGGGCCTTATGTGGGAGGAGAGAATTAGGCTTTCATCCTCCCGCCGAACCAATTGAGGACGATTATACTGTTGGGACTGCATTTTGAAAGACCAAATGCCTGCGGCGATGGTTTTGACCGGGTGTGCCCGGGCTTTGTCGGATTCCCCAAAAGGAAACGCGCTGCTGAAGGTGGATGAAACTCTTTCTCGCGGCGCCCTGTCATTCGTCGGCTTTAAACAGTCAGTCCGCCGTTGGAGCGGCGGACTGGTGGCTGTCAAATTGCACAAGGACAGTGATCGACCTGGGATTTGAACCCAGAACCTGCTGATTAAGAGTCAGTTGCTCTGCCGTTGAGCTAGTCGACCGTAGCGAACGAAGATTATACTCCAAAGAGAATGCGTGTCAATGTCAATGTTGACTGACAATATTAATTTGCATGAAGATAAAAACGGGCTGTCAGGCGCTCGTTTTTTGCAACCAAAGAGCGACTGCGCAGACGAGTCTCTGACCGATTATTGGGGCGCAAACAGGCGGGTTTTCAATCATTAACCAGCTTTCTGATAAACTCCCGAAATTCGATCAGGGAAAAAGGCTTGGTAAATACACCATCCGGTTCCGGCAGGTGTTCCCAATCTCCCTGCTTTTCACGGATTTCTTTGACGAGTCTGACATCGGCGGTCATGATCACGATTTTGCACTGCGGAATTACCTGCCGCGCCATTTGGTATATTTCCTGCCCTCCCACATTTGGCAGGTGCATATCCAGCAGGATCAAATCGGGCACAGGCTCATTTTGCACACGGGTGAGCGCAGCCGCCCCGTCAAACTCCATCTCTTGTTTGATGACGGGTCTTTCGATCAGGTTGATTCCTAAACGAATGGATGTTGCCAGATCGAAGTCGTCTTCTATAATCAAAATCCTTTGCATGGTCATGATGCCTCCATAGGTAATAAAATGGTAAAAACCGACCCGTTACCGGGTTCTGAAGAGACGGAAATTTCGCCGCCCATACGGGTGACGATCTCTTTTGCGATGGATAGTCCCAGCCCG
>JBARBA010000681.1:0-12759 GCA_049792555.1 Anaerolineales bacterium | reverse complement strand
GGTGAGAATGGGCTTTCCCGTGTCCAGACACTCTCTTTTGTGCATCTTTTGCCAAAATCTCAGCCAATAACTGCTCCGTTTGGCTGTTCCCGTCGGTAATGTACTTATTCCTCCGACAAACTGCTAGGATTTTATGAAATCCCCAGCCCTTACAATGAGGCAGGTGAAGTATCGATGGAACTCAGGTTATAAGGCTATGGCTCCCAAACCTATGATTGAGATCACCCCCATCCAACCCGATCAAGTTGCCGAGGCGAAATGCGTAATCCACGCTGTTGCCAATCGCATCTTCGCGCCGGAGCAAAGCGTCGAAGAATTTCTCGGGACGCCGGAAGGTCAACATTGGCTGGACGATGTGGAAAACTACCAAAAAGTCTACATGGAGAACCGCGGCCTGCTGCTGGTGGCGCTGGATGACGGCAAAATAGTCGGCACAGGCGGCATTCGCATGTTGAAATGGGATGTTGCCGAGTTGAAGCGTCTCTGGCTGCTCGAAGAATATCACGGACAAGGGATCGGCTTTCGGCTGGTGGCAAGGCTGCTGGATTTTGCCCGCGCGCAGGGATACACGTCCGTCTGCTTGCAGACCTCGCCTCAACAAGAACGGGCCATCGCGTTTTATAAAAAGCTGGGGTTTTATGAAATCCCGTGCTATAACGACGACCTGGAAGAGATTTCAATGGGGATACGGTTAGACAAGCTTGCCTTCTAAATAGTCCAATACCATTTGCAAAGCGGCTTCGGCGGAATATCCTTTGTTCTGCACCCGGTCCCCGTCCCAGCAAAAGACGCGCGCCCAGGCCCCATCTACCGCCGCCAGCCCGATCCAGGTCGTGCCGACAGGCTTGCCCGGCTGCCCGCCGCCGGGGCCGGCAATCCCGCTTACGCTGACGGCGATGTCGGCGCTGAGAACTGCCCTCGCGCCGCGCGCCATTTCGAGCACGGTTTCGCGGCTGACAGCGCCGCAGCGCTCGATCGTCTCGCCGGCAACGCCGAGGGTATGGATTTTAACGGAATTGGCGTAGGCGACGATTCCGCCCACGAAGTAGTCGGACGATCCGGGGATGTTGGTGATGCGGTCGGCGACCAGGCCCCCGGTGCAGGATTCGGCTGTCGCCAGCGTCAAAGCTTGGGCGCGCAGCAAGTCCCCAATTTTAAATTCCAATGAGTTTTTCAATCTATTTTCCATGCTTACGCGATTATAGCATTGCCATTCTCAAACCCAAAATTCATACTTGGATAGATTTTGTCCGATTTATCGCGGTTGTTGATATAATGATGGAAGAACCATGTAATTTTAGCCGACTTTCGCCGCCAATCGAGAAAAGGAGAATCAAACATGAAAGCTATCCGTGTCAACGAATGGGGAAAAACCGCGCTAGAAGACCTGCCTCAACCCACACCTGGCAACGACGAGGTGCTTGTGCGCATCCACGCCGCTTCCATCAACCCCTTCGATACGGCTGTGCTTGCGGGCTATATGTCTTCCATGGTCACCCTGCCCATCACCCTGGGGACCGACTTTTCAGGCGAAGTGGTTGCCGTCGGCGCAGACATAAAACACGTCAAGCCGGGAGACGCCGTCTACGGCTTGGTGCCCGGGCATGGCGGCACGTTCGCCGAGTATACAATCGCGAAAGCAAACGAGGTAACTCATAAACCCAAATCGCTCGATTACGTCAATGCCGCCGCATTACCTTTGCCTTCGATGGCTGCCTGGCAATCACTCTTTGATATTGCCCAACTGCAAAACGGCGAGTGTGTGCTGATCCACGGTGTGGCCGGGAATGTGGGGAGTCTGGCGCTTCAATTTGCAAAATCCACGGGCGCTTACGTCTATGGCACCGACATCCCCGAAAAAGCCGAATTTGCCCAGCGTCTTGGCGTCGACCGGTTTATCGATACAAAGGAGGAGCGTTTCGAAGACATCGTCAAAGACGTGGATATCGTGCTCGATTACATCGGCGGTGAATATTTGCAACGTTCCTATAGCATTATGAAACCCGGAGGCCGGTATGTAACCGCGCTCTTGATGGGAACACCTCAGGAAGAAGCCCAACGCCTCGGCATTCTCAGCTTTGGGCTTTGGAGTCAACCCAAAACTGAACACCTCGAAAAAGTTGCGGAATTGTTCGACGCCGGAAAACTCAAGGTAGCCGTAAACCGTACTTTCCCATTGGATGAAGTAGTGGCAGCTATGGACTTCCGGCTGAAGACGACAGCCCCAGGCAAAATTGTCCTGACCATCCAGCAATAGCGAAGCCCCAGGAAAATAGACAGATCGTTGAAAATAACCGGATCAAAAAATCCCGTCTCGTTGATGAGGTGGGATTTTTTGATCGATCTGGCTTGACGGGCAAAAGTACCCCGGCGACAGCAAACTCCCAATTTCAAATTTCGGCGTTTGCACCAAGCTTATCGCGTCTTAGCTTGGTCGTTTCGAGCCATGACAATTTTTATACTTGCGTCCGCTCCCGCATGGGCAACGGTCGTCGGGCTTGGTGTTGGAAAAATCGGGCGTCTTGAGCGGCTGCCGCCAGCGCGGGATGCCGGGATAGCTCACAGGCTCATCTTCCTCTTCCTCATCGTCATATTCATCTTCATCGTCGTAATCTTCGTCGTCATATTCTTCGTCATCGTCATCAAAGTCACTGGAAGACCGCGGAAGATCGAGCATGCCGCGGAAAATGCGCTCCGCAAAAATGCCGAAAACGAGCATGCCCGCCAGGCTGACCAGCGTTGCCTGGAAGGGATCAAAGTGCATCACAAAATTTAGTGACCACCCGAGGCCATAGGCAAACAAAACCACCGCCCCGCTGCCCAGCGCCAGCACGGCAAATACCACCAAAACAATCAGCAAGCCTGTCAACAATGCTTTCATTTTCGTTTCTCCGTTCTGTGTTTTTGTTGGAAATCAACCTATTATACCCGCCAGGGTGGCTCACCTCGCCAACAACTGCTCCAAATGCGTTTTGACGGCCGGCCATTCACGATCGAGAATGCTGAAATAGACCGTATCGCGGTAAACGCCATCGGACAAAATCATGTGGTTGCGCAGCACCCCTTCGCGCACAGCGCCAATGCGTTCGATGGCTCTTTGCGAGCGTTCGTTGCGCAGGTCGCTCTTCAACTGCACCCGAATGCAGCCCAGCGTCTCGAAAGCGTGGCGCAGCAGCAGGTATTTGGCTTCGGTATTCACGGCAGTGCGCTGGAAGGCCGTCCCATACCAAGTGCCGCCGATCTCCAGACCGCGATGCTCCGGGCGGATGTCCATATAGCGCGTCGACCCGGCGATTTTTCCCGTTTCCAGGTGGATGACGGCGAAGGGTTGCTCGGCCCCCGGAGCTTTGTCCCGCAGCCGATGCTGGACCCAGGCTGCCATTTTTTCGGGGGACGTGACCTCCCCGTAGAGCATATGCCGCCAAATCGACGGGTCGCGCCCCGCTTCGGCCAGCCCGGCGATGTGCGCCTCGCTCAACGGCTCCAGGCGGACGTGGTTGCCGCTCAAAACAACGGGATCAACCTGCATGGTTTCCATCCTGTGTCGGCAAATACGGCATCAAAGGGCCGTCCACGCCGAGTAACTCGGCCAGCGCCGCGCGCATGGCGGTGCGGTCGTCCCAGGGGTATTCGGTCGTTCCGAAGCACATGGATTGCTCGTGGCCTTTCCCGCAGGCGATGACCAGGTCGCCGGGCGCTGCCAGTTGTACCGCAAAACGAATAGCCGCCGCCCGGTCGCGGACACGAAAAAACGATTCGCCTTCGACTGCGCCCCGGCTGCGCGCCCCGGCTGCCATCTCTTCCAGGATCGCATCGAGCGACTCGGTGCGCGGGTCTTCGGCGGTCAATACGCTGACGTCCGCCAGTTGCGCCGAGGTTTCGGCCATGATGCGGCGCTTCTCGCGGTCGCGCAGCCCGGCGGAGCCGAAGACGGCGATCACCCTGCCCTGCGTCATTTGTCGCGCGGTTTCGAGCGAAACTTTCAGCGCGTTGGGCGTGTGCGCAAAATCGACGATGGCGGTGAAGGCCTGCCCCAGGTCGATGCGTTCCATGCGGCCCGGAATGCCCGTCAAAGCGGCAATGCCCCGCGCCGCCGTCTGCGGATCGATGCCCAACCCCGCCACCGCCGCCGAAAACGCCGCCAGGCAATTCGACACGTTATAGGCCCCGACCAAACTACTATCAACCGTTACGCGAAACCCCTGCCCTACTACGTCAAAGCGCAGCCCCGCCGGGTCATAGAAAATGTTTTCGGCATAAATATCCGCGCCCGGCGTCAGCCCGTAGCTGACGTGGTTTGGCGCGATGTCGCGCAAATAAGTATAAGAGCTTTCGTCGTCCCGGTTGAGCACGCCCAGGCGCGGGTTGCCTTGTGGCTTTTCGATGGTCTCCGCCAGCAGCGCAAACAGGCGACCTTTGGCGGCGCGATAGTTCTCGTAGGAGCCGTGCTGGTCAAGGTGTTCGTGGGTGATGTTCGTGACGACGGCGACGTCGTACTGCGAAGCGTCCGCGCGGTGTTGGGCCAGTCCGTGCGAGGTGGTTTCGAGCACGACGTGCGTCAGGCCCGCGCTGACCATGCGCGCCAGGTAACGCTGCACGTCGGGCGCATCCGGCGTGGTGACGTGGAAGCCGGTATCCAGCACTTCGTCGCCAATGACGGCGTTGACGGTGGAGATCAGCCCGGCTTTCAGGCCTGCCGCCAGCAAAATCCGGTAGAGCAGGTTGCAGGTGGTGGTCTTGCCGTCCGTGCCGGTGACGCCGATCACGGTCAGCTTTTTGCCAGGATTGCCGTAAAACGCCGCCGCCAGGTAACTCAGCGCCCGGCGCGGGTTCTCCACCCGCACGTAGGGCACGGCCAACCCGTCAATTTCCCTGGCCCCGACCACCGCCGCCGCCCCGCGCCGGATGGCGTCCGCAATAAAGTCGTGCCCGTCGGCGCTGCCGCCCTGCATGGCGACGAACAGGTCGCCCGGCTGGACTTTGCGGTTGTCGATGGCAATGCCAGAAATTAGGACATCGAGATTAGAGAATAGAGAATAGGGGAAAGGAAGATCGGAAAGGATTTGGGTGAGGGATGGCATACGAAAATTTGGTTACCTGGGAAACGGACTACAACGATATGCCTTAAGCAGCGTGCGCCGAATTTTGAACTTCCGCCATTGCGGATGAGATGATCTCGTCATTGACGCCTTTTTTGCGTAAACTCTCGATCAGGGCTGAAAGTTCTACGCCGCCTTCAAGACGTTCCAGGTCGGAACGCAGTCCCTGGCCTATATAAGCTTTAATCAATGCCTGGTAACCGGAAAAACCGAGCATCGGCGCAACCCGTTTCAGGTCATCAATGACGTCGTCAGGGATGCGAATACTGACCATGGTCATTGGCCGGTCTTTTTGCAATCGTTGGGAAAGTTTATTGATTTTCATAGGTTTCTCTCTCTGGGTTTGTTACCAATCGGGCAGAAATAAGGCGAATCATGTCATCACGCATGACATAAACAACGTACAGCAATTGCCAATTTGCGCTCAACCCGATGATTGTCTCTCGAAGTTCGCCTTCAATGACTTCATCATCAAGGTAACACACAAACGGGTCAAAGAATGCTTCGCAAGCCAACTCGAAAGTGACGCTGTGCTTGCGCAGATTCGCAGCCGCTTTGCTGCTGTCCCACTCAAAGGCAATGTTATGAAGCGAATATTTGACGTTCATCGGGGTAAAGTATAACGACTTGTATGTGCAATGTCAATACGATTTTCCCCGAACGGCTTGCCCCTGTGACAAGTCAAACCAGGAATAAAAAAACCGCCCCAAACCGGGGCGGTCTATTAAATCTGGGGTGTATTATGTCGGTTTACCGCAAATTCGCGCGCAGCCCTTCAAGCTGACCGGCCACAGAGCCATCGAGCACCTTGCCGCCGACTTTGATGACCAGACCGCCCAAAATGGATGGGTCGACGCGGAAGGTCACGTCGGCTGCGCCGGACTTGGCCAGCACGTCTTGCTTGACCGTGTCCTGCTCACCCTGGGTCAACGGCAGGGCGCTGGTGACTTCGGCCGCTGCGCCCGAAAGCGTCGCATCGGTCAGCACAACCACCTTGCCCGATTTGATGCCGGAGAAAAACTCATCGAGCAGCGCGTGCTGGCGTTTCTCGTCCAGGGCTTCGCCCACCAGTTTTTGGGCGGCGGCGATGGCGAGGGCGGCAACCTGTCCGCGCAGATCGATCAATGTGCGGGCGTGTTCCTCTTCAACGGTAGCCAACGCTTTTGCGCGTTCTTCGGCAATTTGCGCTTCGGCAGCCGCTTTTACGTCGCGTCCGGCCACCTCGGCGCGCTCGGTGGCTTCCTGCACAATTTTGCTGGCTTTGACTTGCGCCTCGGCAATAATGCCACCGGCTTCTTTTTCGGCGCCGGCGCGCGCTTCGCCAGCGGCGCGGGCGTCTTCAAGACCCTGCGCAATCGCTTTGCGACGCTTTTCGAGCAGTTCAACAAGCGGTTTGTAAATCCAGGCGGTCAGCGTCAAAATAACAATAATGAACACCAGGATCTGGATGATCAATAAACCAAGATTAATCCCTAACTTATCCAAAGCTGCCTCCCAATCTCAACAAATTACAGTATTTCGGAGAAATTGTTGTTAAAAGGTGGTTTCGGTACGGACTGAAGAACGCCCTACTCAACCGCCGGTTATTGAAAAGATATGAATTACACGATTTTTGTCTTGGTCAATAGCATGGCGAACACCTTTTTCACCGCCGAGCGCACAGAGTCTGCAGAGAAAACCCTTTAAATCTCAGCGCTCTCAGCGAACCCTGCGGTAAAAGGTTTTGTCCGTTATGCATCTGACCAGAACAGAATTACACGATTTTGAAGAGCATTAATAAGGCGATGGCCAGACAGTAGATCGCAATCGCTTCCGAGAAGGCGATGCCCAGGATCATGTTGGTCAACAGGTTGCCATACGTATCCGGGTTGCGGGACATGCCCTCCAGCGCGCCCTGCACACTCAGACCGATACCGATGCCGGCGCCAGCCGCGCCGATCATTGCCAGACCGGCGCCGATGAAACGAGCCGCATCAAGAATATTACCATTCATATTTGAAGCCTCCTAAAAATTGATTAGCAAAAGTTAAATCAAGTGTTCCATAGCCTCAGGCGTGCGCTTCGGCATGTTCTTCTTCGTGGCCGTGACCCGCAGTAGCCATTGCCATGAAGACCATGGTCAACATGCCAAACACAAAGGCCTGGATGGCGCCGACGAACACTTCGAACAGGAACAACATCGCAGGCGCACGAGGGATGAAGCCCAGGAGCGACGAGACCACCGCGACCAGCACGATGCCCGCGAACATATTGAAAAATAGACGGAAGGCAAACGACAGGATTTTGGAAATTTCGGAGATCAGTTCAAGCAGGCTGACGATGAGATCCATCGCGCCGAAGAACGGCACCTTGAACAAGTTGCGCGTGTTGAAAAACTTGCTGAAATACCCAAAGCCCTGGGCGCGGAAACCGACCACCTGGATCATCACCACGGAGATCAGCGCCAGCGCAAAGGTGAAATTCAAATCCACCGAAATGCCGCGGAACAATGGAACGAGAATAAACCCATTGGGCTGCTCACCAGCGCCGAGCCACCCCATGCTGTTAATAGGATGTCCCGGTGAAGCGGGGTGTAAAAAGCCGATCGACTCGAACCCGGGGATGAGCTTCATCAGGTTGGCAAAGAGCACATAGATCATGATCGTGGCAAACCAGGGGAAAATCATCGGGGCCCACTTGGCCCCCGCCGAGCTTTCGGTCAAGTTGTAAAGCATCTCCAGGGCGGCTTCCATCACAGCGCCGATCCCGCGCGGGACCAGGTCGCTGTTCAGGCTTTGCTTCATGGAGCGATTCGTGAAGTATGCCAGTAGAACGAGCAGTATAACTGTAACCAATAACGTGGGAAGAGTGTTGACCAGGTAAAAGTCGCCGATCACCGGCAGGCTAAACAGCGGCGTCTCGATCAATCTTTCGGCTGGAACTGTGATCTCAGGCCGGACGGCGGGAATCCCCGCAATTCCAAAACTGGCAAGCCCACCGCCCAAGACACAACCGACAATCATCAGCAGCAACACAACCCAGCGCCGCCAGGGAGTCCGTTTTTTTTCTTCCAAACTCGCCTCCTATACAGAAATTTGGTTATTTTTTTGATTCGGATTGAGATTTGATCTTCGCAATCGTCTTGCGGCCAACGTACAGCATCAGGATGACAGATAGCGGAATGCCGGCCAGCAGCAAAAGCAATGTAAAAAGCGGCTTCGTGCCCAACGTGTTATCCAGCCACAGCCCACCGAGCACAGATAGGAGAATAATCACCAATGACAGGCAGCCAACCTGTCCCACCATGGCGATCAGGACAGTGTTAATGATATTACGAGGATTATTATCCGATTGCGCCATATTACACGATTATACAACAAAAAGAGCAGCGTGGAAACCGATTTACTCTCAAACAACAAATCTGAATCATTCCACAGATTACGCCGATTTCCGCAGATTTTTCATAAAAACATCTGCGGAAATCCGTGCAATCTGTGGAGAAAAGTCTTCACATCGAGAATTGCCGTCGCTTAAAAAAGGTTGGCGGCAGCCATCTGCGAGAACCCGAACCAGGGGCCGAAAATTGTGCCGACCAGGATGATGCCCAGGATCAGCACCGCCAGCGCAAGCACGTAAGGGCGCGAAACGGCAATCGGATGCTGCGCTTCATCTTCGCCGTCCATGCGGTAGAGATAAACGACCTTGATGACCGTCAGGTAGTAGTACAAGCCGATGATCGAGTTGAGAATACCGACAATCGCCAGCCACGTCCAGCCGGACTGCACCGCAGCGGCGAAGACCAGCACTTTGGCAATGAATCCGCCAAAGGGCGGCATACCCGTCAGCGAGAGGAACGCCACCAGCATCGCCAACGCCAGATATGGGGAGCGACGGCTCAGGCCCCGGTACGAGTCGATCTCGTCGGAAGCGGTCACGCGGCCAACGGCAGCGATGATCCCGAAGGCGGCCAGGTTGGTCAGGATGTAGGCAATCAGGTAGAACACCACGCTGGTGACGCCCAGGTTGCTATAGGCCACCAGCCCGATCATGGCGTACCCGGCGTGCGCAATCGAGGAGTAAGCCACCAGGCGCTTGATGTTTTTCTGCGCCAGGGCCACCAGGTTGCCGAGCGTCATGGTCAGCACGGCCAGGACGGCCAAAATCCACTGCCACTGCAAAGCAACCTGCGGAAAAGCGATCAGCAAAAGGCGCAGCAGGATGGCGAACCCGGCAGCTTTGGAGGCCGTCGACAAGAATCCGGCGACCGGGGTGGGCGCGCCTTCGTAGGTGTCGGGCGCCCAAAAGTGGAACGGAACCAGCGAAACCTTGAAGCCCAACCCGACGAACAGCAGCGCCAACACGCCCAGCGAGACGGCGTTCGGCGAGGCGAAAAACGGGGCGAGTTGATCCAGGCTGGTCGTCCCGGCCAGGCCGTAGACCAGGGAAAGACCATACAGCAGGATGGCCGAGGTGGTCGCGCCGAAAAGCAGGTACTTGAAGCCCGCTTCTGTGGATTTGTCGTTGTTCAGCAAGAAACCGGCCAGCACGTAAAGCGGAATGGAAGTGGTCTCGATCGCCAGGTAGATCATCACCAGGTTGGAGGCCGATGCCATGAAACACATCCCGATGGTGGCGGCCACAAGCAGCAGGTACGACTCGGCCCGGCGCGAAAGTCCTTCCACGTCCATCATAAAGAGCGCGGTGATGGCCGCGCCAAAGATGAAGAACAGCTTGAAGGCGAAGCCCAGCCAGTCGAAACGCACCATCCCCCCCAGGGCCAGCGCGGAACCGTCGGGGCGGCCCAGCAGCAGACTCAGGACCAGGACGACGGTCAGTCCGCCGGCGGTCAGCCAGCCGAGGTTGACGCGGCGGTCCGCGTCCTTCCAAAAAGGATCGATCACCAGCAGCAGCAGGGCGACGACGAGCAGCAAAAGTTCAGGCAGGATTGCCAAAAGATCGACGGGCATTTATGCACCTCCCAGGAGGCGAAGAACATTCTGGACGCCCAGGCTGATCATCGGAACGATGACGGCCGGGAACAGTCCAATAATGACCATAAGTGAACACAGGATAACGAGCGCGACTTTGTCCAGCGGGCTGACCGGGCTGATGTGGCCTTCGAACTCAGCCGGCATTTCGCCGAAGAAGGTGCGACGAATGACCAGCAGGATGTAGGCGGCCGTGATGACAATTGAAATGGAGGCGATGACAGCCGCCAGCCATTGGTACTGCCAGGCGCCCAGGAAAATGGGGAATTCGGCGATGAAACCCGAAAAACCGGGCATGCCCATCGAGACCAAACCGCCGATGATAAAGGCGATGGCCACCCAGGGCAGCGGCTTGGCCATGCCGCCCAATTTGGGAATTTCGCGCGTGTGCGCCCGGTCGTAGACCATGCCGGCGGCTGCGAAGAAGAGCGCCGTCATGACGCCGTGCGAGAACATCTGCACGCCCGCGCCGGTCATGCCCTGGGGAGTGAGCGTGGCAAAGCCCAGCATCACCAGCCCCATGTGGGAGACGGACGAGAAACCAATCATGTATTTCATGTCGGTCTGGATCATGGCAATGAACGCGCCATAGACAATGTTGACCATGGCCAGGCCAAAGATCAGCCACTGCCAGTCCTTCGCGCCCGCCGGCAGCAGCATGATGCCAACGCGTAGCGCGGCGAACGCGCCCAACTTCATCAGCACCCCGGCGTGGAACATCGAGACGGCTGTCGGCGCAGCCACGTGACCATCCGGCGACCAGTTATGGAACGGGAAGATGCCACCCAGCACGGCGAAACCCATAAAGACCGGCAGGAACCAGATGTACTGGAACATGGCCGGGAAATTGGCCTTTTCCAGGATCAGCATGTCGAAGGTATAGACGCCGGTGGCCTGACCGTTGGTAAAGTACATCGCCAGCGCGCCGATCAGGGCGATCACCGAGCCGATGAACAGGTAAACCGTCAGCTTCATGGCCGCGTATTCGCGGGTCTTGACCCAGCCCCAGATGGAAATCAGCAGGTACATGGGGAAGACGGCGATCTCGTAGAAGAAGAACAGCATGAACAAGTCGAGCGAGACGAAGACGCCGAACACGCCCGATGCCAGGATGAACAGGAAGGCGAAGAATTCGCGCGGACGGTCGTCGATGCCCCAGGAAATCAGCACACCCGTCAGCATGACGATGCCGGTCAGCAGGACGAGCGGCGCGCTCATGCCGTCCACGCCGAATTTCAGGCTGATGCCCAACGCCGGGAGCCAGCGATATTCTTCGATGAACTGGTAATCCAGGGAATGCTGAAGATAGACCTGGAGGTAGAGCCAGCCCGAAAGCAGCAGGTCGAAGACGGCTACCGCCAGGGCGGTGACGCGGACTTCATTTTTGCGGTCTGGTTTGAACAGCAGCATCAAGACAGCGGCGGCCATCGGCGTAAAAGTGATAATACTCAGAATTGGAAATTGCATCGCTTACCTCGTCAATGAGAGAAAAACAAATCTTTTACCACAAAGGACACAAAGTATCACGAAGGAAGAGCTAAGGAAAAGATTTTAAGGTTTCCTTCGTGCCCCTTTGTGCTCTTTGTGGTGAAGCTTTTGAACTTTGTTCGGTAAAGAATTAACCACAAAGGAGAAGCATTGTTTAAAGTACGATACGCTTGATGCCGTCTTTCAAGTGCTTGACGTTGAAGTTAATCAAATATCCCAGGCGGCAACCGGTGATTTTCAAATAGGTGAGTAATTGAGCCTCGTAGAGTGGATTCATCTTTTCCACAGCTTTGCATTCAACGATGACACTTCTCTCGACCCAGAGATCCAAACGCAAGCCGGTTTCGATAAAAACACTCTGGTATTTTACAGGGATAACGACCTGTGTTTCTGCTTTTAGATTTTGTTTTTGTACTTCATAAGCAGCGCAGGCCTCGTAAACAGACTCAAGCAGGCCGGGGCCGAGCGCCGAATGGACTGTGTAAGCCGCATCCAGAACTTTTTTCCCAATTGCCTCGACCTCAAGTGGAATGGGCTTAAAAGGTCTTGAAGGTGTCTTGATCTCTTCCATGTTTTGAACTTCCTTCGTGTTACTTAGTGTACTTTGTGGTAAAAGCTTTAGGCACGGCTTTTGTCGATAAAATTCCACTAAATTTTTTCTATTGCACTTTCAAGCAATTTGCGAATTAATTTTTTCCAACCAGGCAAGTCTCTCCGCCCATCCATCATAGCTTGAATACGAGCATTATATTCATCTGGAGTTTCTACTAATAGTGAATTAGTTCCTCGCACACTTCCCAAAATATTTGATATATCCTTTAATTCTTTGGATATGTCCTCTAAGT
Source organism: Anaerolineales bacterium (assembly GCA_049792555.1). Classification (GTDB taxonomy): domain Bacteria; phylum Chloroflexota; class Anaerolineae; order Anaerolineales; family Villigracilaceae; genus UBA5195. The sequence goes on along the minus strand of JBARBA010000681.1, from coordinate 360 downwards.
TCTCATCGGTAGTTTTGCCCGGCAACGTAGATTGCTTTAGATATGCCAAGTCATAATCAGTGCTTTCATCAAACAATTGCCCAGAAATAGTATTATAAATAATTCTTACTCGATATTTCGTTGGTTTGCCCTCGGCGAGAAATCTGTGTCCTACGTCGATTATTTGGCGATACATTTTTCCTTGAGGCATAAAACTAATTGAATTTTGGAAAAGAGAAACTTCGCTCAATTTTCTGCCAGCAAAATCAATAGGTTCCGGTTCAAACTTAAACGCGACATTAATTGCAGGAGAATTGCCCACATTTTGAATTTCTAAATATAAACCACCACGATTTGTTCCATCAAAAAATGCTGTTATAT